>NZ_DXLG01000099.1 GCF_019414865.1 Veillonella sp. | reverse complement strand
CGAGAAAGTAATAGTATAAATCACTTCTCTACATAATCATACTATATGTATTCGACTAAATTCTGTGATTTTCCTGCCTATTATAAAAAAATAAACTGGAATATATTTCTAATTTTTATATATTGAGAAATATATTCCAGTTGTTATTATCTGAGGATTTATAGTGTGCTTAACTATTGAGGTTTGCAGTTAAGCCACTGTCTGCTACATAGTACATCTCGCATTTAGAAGTGCGAAGTATAGATTTAGAAAGATAAGCTATAAATGCCAATACTATAGTTCGTGATGAAGTTTTGGGGTTGTTAAGAATGTAACATCAGGATTACGCTCTTGAACCCAACCCATTTGCCATTCATTGGAGATAAGCACTACAGTACGATCGCGATTATCCTTAACAATCATCGCATTATCTACACCTTTTAAAGACGCAATATCTACTTCACCATCAATCCAACGGGCAACACTGTATGGCAATGTATTATTTAATAAATCAACACCATATTCATTTTTTAAACGGTATTCTAAAACTTCAAATTGAAGCATACCTACGGCACCAACTACGAAGGAGTCGAGGGCACCTGGTTGTTCAAAGATTTGAACTGCACCTTCTTGAGCCAATTGTGTCATGCCTTTTTGGAATTGCTTACGCTTCATAGTATCTTTTGGAGATACGCGGGCGAAGAATTCTGGTGGGAACACAGGGAAGTCACCAAATGTTACCTTGTGTTTTTGTGCACATAGTGTATCACCTACGCCCATTGTGCCAGCATCGAAGACACCGATAATATCACCGGGATATGCATCTTCTACGATGGTACGTTCGGTAGCTAAAAATTGTTGCGGCTGAGACAAGCGAATTGTTTTGTTAGATTGGCGATGCAATACGGACACGCCCTTTTCAAATTTACCAGAGCAGATACGCATAAATACGATGCGGTCGTGGTGATTAGGGTCCATATTGGCTTGAATTTTAAATACTAAAGCGGAGAAGTCTTCGCTTGTAGGCTGCACCATTTCTTCCACGGCTTGTCGTGGAGCAGGGGATGGTGCTAGTTCTAAGAATTTTTCTAAGAATGGTTTTACCCCAAAGTTAGTCATAGCAGAACCGAAGAACATAGGTGTTAATTCACCTGCACGAACTTTATCAAAATCGAATGGATCGCCAGCAACGTCTAATAATTCGATATCATCAAGCAATGCTTGATATACATCGTCACCTAATAATTCTTTCATACGAGGATCAGTCAAAGCACCTTTTTCAGAGGCTAGCTTTTCTTGACCATGTGTTTCGTCTTTTGCGAAGAGCTCGATAGTTTCGTGTTCTCTATCGTATACGCCTTTGTATTCACCGTTGATACCAATTGGCCAGTTCATAGGGCATGTACGAATGCCAAGAACGTTTTCGATTTCTTCCATCAAGTCAAATGGGCTGCGACCGAAATGGTCAATTTTATTTACAAAGGTAAAGATAGGAATACCGCGTTCTTTAGATACGGCAAATAGTTTTTTCGTTTGTGCTTCGACACCTTTTGCAACGTCGATAAGCATGACAGCGCTATCGGCAGCCATCAATGTACGGTATGTATCTTCAGAGAAGTCTTGGTGACCAGGAGTATCAAGAATGTTGACACGACAGCCATCGTAGTCAAATTGTAATACGGAACTCGTTACGGAGATACCACGTTGTTTTTCGATTTCCATCCAGTCAGATACGGCGTGTTTTGCTGTTTTACGAGACTTAACGGACCCCGCTAAGTGAATGGCACCACCGTATAAAAGTAGTTTTTCTGTTAATGTAGTTTTACCCGCATCCGGGTGAGATATGATAGCAAACGTACGCCGACGTTGCACTTCTTCTAAAAATGTCATAGTTCACCTCTATTGTTTCGTTTGTGAAAGTCTTATTTTAATATATCATCTTCACACCATTCATATCTTTAAAATTATACATGATTTTGGTAGTTATGACCACTAAATTGTAGTATAATGAGATTTCAAAGAGCGGCTTGGGGAATAGCCGTTATTTTATGTTAAGGAGGGGGACCATGAGGTTATTTATTGCGGAAAAGCCATCCATGGCTCGCGAAATTAGTAAATGCTTGCCAGAAAACAAGAATATCCAAAAACGGAATGGCTATTTTATCCAAGGTGATGATGTGGTGACTTGGGTTGTAGGGCACGTATTACATCAAGCAGAACCTGGTGATTACGATGATAAATATATTCGCTGGCGCCCTCAAGATTTACCTATTGTGCCTGATGAGTGGAAATTACTCGTTACGGATAGTAGTCGTCAACAGTTTGAGACTGTAAAAGAATTAATCGGTAAAGCGGACATTATCGTCAACGCAGGTGACCCGGACAGGGAAGGTCAATTGTTGGTTGATGAAGTATTATATTATGTAGGAAATACAAAACCTGTACAACGTATCTTGCTAAATGCATTGGACGAAAAATCTGTTCGTGCCGCATTAAATGATCTACGGCATAATAAAGACTTTCACAATCTATATCAATCTGCATTGGCTAGAGCACGTGCAGACTGGCTTATTGGCATGAATTTATCTCGTGCCTATACATTGTCTGAACGTTATAAAGGTAATAAAGTAACATTACCTATCGGTCGTGTTAAGACTCCAACATTAGCCCTTGTTGTGCGCAGAGAGCGAGAACTAGCGGCATTTAAACCGGTCGATTATTTTACATTAAAGGTTTTATATAATCATCCAAATGGTGTATTCTGGGCTACGTGGCAGCCTACAGACGAACAAAAGGGGCTTGACCCAGATGGACGTCTTATTAATAAAGCCATAGCCGATGAATTAGTAGAGCGCTTACAGGCGGGGTCAGATGGAGTTATTAAAGCTGTTACAAAATCTAAAAAGAAAGATGTACAGCGTTTACCATTGTCTCTATCATCTTTGCAGGTATTAGCTGGTAAAGCTTTTTCCTATGATCCGCAAACTGTACTTGATACAGCACAGAAACTATATGAAAAGAAATTGACTACATACCCTCGTTCTGATTGTGAATATTTACCACCAAATCAATATGGTGACCGCAATGCAATTCTCAATAATTTACAGAATGCAGGAGATGAAAGACTAGCACAGTGGGCTACTGATGCAGACCGCTCCATTAAGAGCCGCGCTTGGAATGAAAAGAAGATTACAGCCCATCATGCTATAATTCCTACGACCGTAGCTTGTAATATAAATAGTTTGTCCCGTGAGGAACGCAATATTTACTTCCTCATTAGTCAGGCCTATATTGCTCAGTTTTATGGCGAACATATTTATGAGCAAACTAAAATCGTCGTGGAGCAATGCAAAGAAGAGTTTGTTGCCAATGGCCGTGTAGTTATAGACGAAGGATGGAAATTACTTTATAAACGACAAAAGTCTAAATCTGTGACAGATAATGATGAACCTGATTTAACTGATGAACGTGGTGCAGAAACAGACTCTAAAAAAGAGGCTATTGAAGAAACAGATCATTTGCCTGCGGTTAAGAAAAATGATTCTGTGCTTTACACGGATTCCTCTGTAGAGGCGAAGCAAACTAAGCCGCCTTCTCGCTTTACACCGTCTACGTTGTTACAAGCAATGAAGGAAATTCATAAGTTTGTAAAAAATGAAGACTTGAAAAAGCAATTAAAGGCGGTGTCTGGTATTGGTACAGAGGCGACTCGTGCTAATATTATTGATGAACTCATCAGTCGTGGCTTTATGAAAACTTCGGGGAAAAAGCAAGTTCTATCACCAACGGAAACAGGCTATCTTTTAGTAGATGCGTTGCCTGATGAATTGTTATATCCTGATGAAACTGCTGTTTGGGAAGAACGATTAGCTCTCATGAGTGAAGGTGAGGATACATTAGATTCCTTCTTATCTGATCAAGTTAAGTTTTTGCAGCTATTAATTGATAAGCTTGGCTTTGATAAACAGGTAAACTCTGGTCAAATGATGCCCAATGTAGTTCGTACTATAACAAATCAAAACCGGAAGCGCCCAATGGATAATACTGATGTAGATTTAACTTCTTTGCCAGTCTGTCCTAAGTGTAATAAGGGGCGAATGCAACCGCGTAATGGTAAATTTGGTGCTTTTTTAGGCTGTACTAATTATCCTGCTTGCAAACATACACAACCAGTTGAGGGTGATGTTTCAAATGGTGAAAGTAATATCACTGTAGCTGAAGAAGATAAACAATATAAATGTCCACGATGTAAAGAAGGATATTTTGTTAAGCAAGAGGCGAGAGGCCGAATTAACTGGATTTGTAGTAATCGATCTCAATGCAAGACACAATGCTCCGATGTGAATGGAGTGCCAAGTATTTATGCTAATAAATAATAAGATGTATATTAGTTAAAATATAAATTAGTTAAGAATATAAAAAGACGCGTACAGATTTCTCTGTACGCGTCTTTAATTTTATCTACGTTTACCACGACGTCCTGTTTGGGATGTGGATGTACGGCGTTGGCGTGTATTAGCGCCTTTGTGGCCACGAGCTTTATGAGCTTTAGCCTTTGTAGATTGATAGGAACTTGTAATCTTAGGTTTGCCAGATGACTTTGCACGTTTAGGTGCCGCACTTGCATTACCTTTAGTCTTAATTTGTCCATCTTTAGTGTATTTAGTAAGCGTTGCTTGGATGGCGCGCTCAATGCGACGTAACCAAGATTCATCTTGCGGCGTAGCAAATGTAACGGCCACACCAGAGTTGCCTGCACGACCAGTACGGCCAATACGGTGGATATAGTAATCTACGTCACGTGGTACGTCGTAGTTATAAACATGTGTAATGCCTTCAATGTCAATACCGCGAGCTGCAATATCTGTTGCTACTAAGATTTGTGTTTTAGCCTTTGCGAAATCACGTAATATTTGAGTGCGTCGACCTTGTGTCAAATCGCCATGCATTTCAGCAATATTTAGGCCTGCTGCAGTTAACTCATAGGATAAGCGAACAGCACCTTCACGCTTATTACAGAACACAATTGCTAAGAATGGGTTGTCTTCTTCGATCATTTTGATGAGACGTTGCGTTTTTTCTTCTGGGTTCATCATGTATACGCGTTGATCGATTGATTCAAGTGTAACATGTTTACCCTCAGCTGTTACAGAAGCTGGTTTAGACATATACGCTTTTGCAAGATTTCTAATCTTATCAGGAATCGTTGCAGAGAATAATAGAAGTTGTCTGTTTGCATCTGTTTGGCTAATGAGGTTTTCAATGTCTGGTAAGAAACCCATATGAAGCATTTGGTCAGCTTCATCGAGTACGACACGACGGATACAATCTAAGTGGAGTGAACCCCGTTTAGCATGGTCTAATAGGCGACCAGGCGTACCTAAGATAACTTGCGGACGGCGTCCTAATTGTTGTAACTGGGCTTCAATCGTTTTACCGCCGATAAGAGGAAGAATGTCTACATTTAAAATAGAACCTATTTCTTTTGCTTCATCGGAGATTTGTTTTACAAGCTCACGGGTAGGTGCAATAATGAGCACTTGTTCTTGATGCACATCGGTGTGAACACGTTGCAGAATCGGCAGTAAGAAGGCTAATGTTTTGCCTGTGCCTGTTTGAGCTTTTGCTATAACATCATTCCCTTTAAATACGACAGGAATGGCTTGTTCTTGAATTGGAGTTGGCTCCTTGATACCTTGTTTTTGAAGGGCTTGGATGAGTTCATCACAAACGCCTAGAGATTTAAAAGATTTCATGGATCGTCCTTTCTATAATACATATTATATTAATTATACCTTATGCACATAGTAGGGGCAAATAAATTGAATCATTACATAGAGTACTAATTTTATATGGCTAATTTTACATGGCACTATAGTAAATTGGTAAAACTAATGATGCGATTGTTGAAGATACTAATTGATAATAAATTGAGAAATGACGATTTGAATAAATGTTTATG
>NZ_DXLG01000098.1 GCF_019414865.1 Veillonella sp. | reverse complement strand
CCCTATATACGCTTGTATATAGGGTCTTTTGATAATAGTAAAAATTAATTCTATTACAATGTGATATTTAAAGTACGGCCTGTAGGTTTATATTCAATAATCTCTACACCTGCAGTTTTTAACATCCGCTTAGATGCTTTTACCTCTTTTGTGTCCTTATAGAGATCATCGCGATAAATAACGGCCTTAATACCACTTTGAATAATTGCCTTAGCACATTCATTACAAGGGAATAATGTAACATAAATCTTGGAACCCTCTAGAGAGCCACCACGATAATTTAGAATAGCATTGAGTTCACTATGTACAGTATAGAAATATTTGTTATCGTCTGCTGAATCGCGTTCCCAAGTAAAGTCATCATCACTACAATTCAAAGGCATGCCATTATAGCCAATAGATAAGATTTTATTATCATTGCTAACGATACATGCACCAACTTGTGTATTAGGATCCTTAGAGCGTTGCGCTGCTAAGATGGCAACCCCCATGAAGTATTCATCCCAGGAAATATAATCGCTACGTTTTGCCATAATTACCTCACTATAAAATAAGCCCCCTTCTACTTATGTAGTTGGGGGCTTACTGTATTAAACGAATAGAATATCGTTATTTAACTACGATATTTACAAGTTTACCAGGTACATAAATAACTTTTACAATATTTTTGCCTTCTGTAAACTCTTGAACACGACTAGACTCTTTAGCCAATGTTTCTAATTCTTCTTTTGTAATATTTACGGAAACAGTAAGTTTATCACGAACTTTACCATTTACTTGTAATACTACTTCTACTTCATCTACAACGAGAGCTGCCTCTTCGTATACAGGCCATTTTTCAGTGTGGATGGATGTAGTTTCACCCAATTCATGCCACAACTCTTCTGTCATATGAGGAACAAATGGTGCTAAAAGAAGTAATAAGGAATGAGTTAATTCATTAGCCAAAGCGCTATTGATTGTTTCAGCTTTGTCCTTATGAGCGTACATAGCATTTACTAGTTCCATGATAGCAGAAATAGCAGTGTTAAAGTTGAAGTTATTATCGAGGTCTTCTGTAACCTTTTTGATAACACGGTGCAATTCACGACGCAATGCAAATTCGTCTTTTGTAAGTTCACCAGTTACATTTTTCTTAGCTTCTTCGTTGTATGCATCAACAATACGCCATACACGACCTAAGAAACGATAGGAACCTTCAACGCCTTGGTCAGACCAATCAAGGTCACGATCAACAGGAGCTGCAAATAGAATGAACAAACGTGCAGTATCAGCACCATAGGTATTGATAATTTCTTCAGGAGAAACTACATTACCTTTGGATTTAGACATTTTGCTGCCTTCCTTAAGAACCATACCTTGTGTCAACAAGCCACGGAATGGTTCGTTAGCTTCAATAAGGCCTAAATCGTGAATAACTTTCACAAAGAATCGGGAGTACAACAAGTGCAAGATAGCATGTTCAATACCACCGATATATTGGTCAACGTTCATCCAGTAGTTAGCGATTTTTTTATCGAATGGAACTTGGTCGTTTTTAGCGTCTGTATAGCGCAAGAAGTACCAAGAGGAATCGATAAATGTGTCCATTGTGTCTGTTTCACGACGTGCAGGACCACCACATTTAGGACATGTAGTATTTAAGAAGCTTTCAGATGTAGCCAATGGAGATACAGCACCAGATTCAAATTTAACATCCTCTGGCAAGCGTACTGGCAACTGTTCTTCAGGAACGAGTTGTTCCCCACATTTTTCACAATATACTACAGGAATTGGCACGCCCCAGTAACGTTGACGAGAAATCAACCAGTCACGAAGGCGGAAGTTTACTTTACCTTCACCAATGCCGCGTTCGTTAAGAGCAGCTGTGATAGTTTTACGAGCCTCTTCAGATGTTTGGCCATTATATTCACCAGAGTTAACGAGAATACCATCTTCATGGTACCATTCTTGCCATTTATCAAGGCTGTATTCTTCACCTTCACGAGCTACAACTTGTTTAATAGGCAAATCATATTTGTGAGCAAATTCCCAGTCACGTTCATCATGTGCAGGGGAACCCATTACGGCACCAGTACCATAGTCTACCAATACATAGTTAGCAATCCACACAGGAACTTGTTCGCCAGACATAGGGTTTACTGCATAGGAACCAGTGAACATACCTTCTTTAGGTGCTTCTGTAGATGTACGGTCAATATCACTCATATTGCGCATACGTGTAATGAAGGCTTCTAATTCAGCTTTATTAGGAGCATTTTCAATAAGGCGTTCCAAATATGGATGTTCAGGAGCCAATACTACATAGCTTACGCCATAAATAGTATCAACCCGTGTAGTGTACACAGATACGCGTTCATTGATGGATGGTACTTCAAAGGAGAATTCTGTACCTTCAGAACGGCCAATCCAGTTCTTTTGCATCAATTTAACGCGTTGTGGCCAATGATCAAGAGTATCCAAATCAGTTAACAAGCGATCTGCATATTCTGTAATGCGCAAGAACCATTGAGACAAGTCTTTTTTCTCAACTGGGTTGTCACAGCGCCAGCAAGCGCCATCGATAACTTGTTCGTTAGCCAATACAGTATGGCAAGTTTCGCACCAGTTTACTTTAGCTTCTTTTTTATAGGCTAAGCCTTTTTTATAAAATTGTTGGAAGAACCATTGCGTCCATTTGTAGTAATCTTCTTTACATGTTGCAACTTCACGGTCCCAATCATAGGACAAGCCAAGTGCTTTTTGTTGCAATTTCATGTTCTCGATGTTATCAAGTGTCCATGTTTTAGGTGCAATACCATGTTTGATAGCTGCGTTTTCTGCAGGCATACCAAAGGAGTCCCAGCCCATTGGATGTAACACGTTAAAGCCCTTCATTTTTTTGAATCGGGCTACTACGTCACCGATGGAATAGTTACGCACGTGACCCATGTGTAAGTTACCAGATGGGTACGGGAACATTTCTAATACATAGTATTTTTCTTTAGATTCATCATATTCTGTTTTAAATGTATGGTTATCTTCCCAATACTGTTGCCACTTTTTCTCAATATCTTGGGCTACATATTTTTCATTCATGTAGGGGCCTCCTCATATAGTCAACCTCATTAGTTGCCGTTTTATAATCAATATTTTTATTTTACTACTTACTATGAAAGCAGTCAAACTCTAGCGTTTTACTACTTGTATAGATTTTGTGAATTCATTTTTATTAGTTGTATTTTGAACAGATCCATGGCTCTTATAAGAAGCAAATTTATCCTTTGCCTCTTGTGCATCGCGTTCCTTTTGAGCCTTAGCCTCTTCTTCTAAACGCTTTTTCTCTGCCTTGGCTTCCTCAGCTTGACGTTTTTTCTCAGCTTTAGCTTGCTCCGCTTCTTCTTTAGCTTTACGTTTAGCTAATTCTTTTTCTTCTTTTGCTTTACGTTTTGCTTCCGCTTTAGCAGCTTTGGCCTTTTCTTTTTCTTCTAAACGCAATTTATATTGTTCAAGCTTAGTTAATGGTTTAGTTTCTTCTACTACTGGTTCAGGAATAACCGCTGTAGGAGATTTAGGAATACCGCGACCTAAGTCTTTACCTTGAATCATAGCAATAGTAGATTCATCTTCAAAGCCTTTACGCCATGCAGCAAAACCACCAAGCTGTAACTCTTTTACAAGGTCTAATTTCAAACCTAAAGACGTATTATCTTCAAACCAAATACGATCGGAACCAGAGCCAGTTGGGATAGATAAATAATAAAGTTTTAATCTATCATCCCATGTCATTTTATCCTTGTAGTTTGCAAAGTAACTACCTGTATTTTTCATAGCCAATGTTTCGCCCTTAGTATAGCCATTTGTATCATGCCATAAGCGCATATAGAATGGCACACCAAGTACTAATTTTTGGGATGGCACTTCAGAAAGCATTTTTTCTGTATGATTGCGAACCCATGGATAACTAGCTACAGGACCTGCTGTGGTACTCTTAGCCCATGTTTCGTCATAAGCCATGAGAACTACATAATCTACGGAATTTGCAAAGGCGCCGCGGTTATATACTAAAGACCATTCTGGGCTATCAGAATAACCAGTTACATCAATAGATGTTTTAATATTGTATTGATGTAAATGGTTAGATAAATACGCTACAAAGGCTGTTAAACGATCACGGTCGGCATAATCAATATTTTCAAAGTCAAAGTTATACCCATCAAAACCGTAAATATAAGCATATTGCACGAGGTTATGAGCATATTTTTTCCATACAGATTGATCTGCTAAGATACCACTAGTAAAGCCAGGGTCAAATCGATTCGTAATTAAAGGCCATACGTGGTAACCTTTACTCTTATAATCGTTAACATAATCAATACTTACATTAGGACTTGCTTCGAGGCCCAGGCTATGCAATTTAAACCAGCTTGGAGAAATGATATTATCGCCGCTAGCATTAAGTTTTGCTTGATATGGAGTTCCCTGTGTTGGCCATGGATCAAAGGCCCAAGACAATGGTGTTTGCATTGTATACGGAGCTTTTACTGTAGAAGCTTGTGGAGCAGGACCTAAGGTTAATTGTCCATTCGTTTTTGTATAGCTCACACCGAGCATAGCTGGATCTGACTCAATATCGACATAGGTCGTACCATTTTTGCTAGTTGTGGGCAATTTTACAGGTTCTCCAACAGCAGCAGGATCTAAAACGATAGTATTCCCTTGCAATACTGTTTGAGGTACATATACCGTATAGGATGTTTTATATTGATTAGCTTCGTAATGACGCGTAGTATTTGCCAAGAATTGATCGAGAGGCACTAATACTTCTGCTTGTACGGCTGTACTAGATAATGCAGACATTACCAAAGCTGTTAAAGATTTTAAAATAGTAGATTTACGAATCATGAACTCTCCTAACTCTAGTCCCCTAAAGGGGATATAATTTCAATCTCTATATTATACCATATTATATAGAATTCCTCTCAGTTGTTGCATGAAGAGTACATGTAATTTATAATTTACCTTATACAATACAAGTTATTACATAAGGAGTTTTATATGCATCAATATCTATTTTTTATAGGTGACTTCCCTATCAGGGCCTATGGTGCCATGTTAGCCTTAGCTATCATCTGTGGTGCCTCTGTTGCCTATGTTTTATTAAAAAAAGACGGTCGAGGGTGGCATGAACACATCATCGATTTTTCCATTACTGTTGCCGTAGCAGGTCTCATCGGGGCCCGACTATGGGACGTATTCTTCTTTGATTGGCATTATTATGGCAATCATTTATTAGAAATTCCCTTTGTATGGCAAGGTGGTATGGCCATACAAGGCGGCGTTGTATTAGGCACCATTGCAGGCTACTGGTACTTACGTAAAAATAATATCGACTTTTGGGCCTTTGCAGATTTATTTGCCCCTGCATTAATCTTGGCTCAATCTGTAGGGCGTATGGCAAATCTCTTAAATGGCGATGCTTTTGGACATCCTACGGGCGGTAACTTTGGTATTCTCTATCCTGAAAGCACGTTAGCCCATCGCACTTACGGCAATCAACCATTATGGCCAGCAGAAATCTGGGAAGGTCAAATCGATATTCTTATATTTGTGGCCCTCCTATTATTTAGCTCCTTTAAACATGCTAAAGGTCAAGTCTTCGTACTATATGCCATTCTCTACTCTACAGCTAGATTCTTCCTTGAATTCTTACGCGGTGACTATGTAGATTTAACATTAGGCTTAAAATCTGCTCAAATGACTAGTCTTATTGTTATTATCGTAGGCATTTGTCTATTTATCTATCTAGGCTACTTAGAAAAGAAAAATCAACCTGTACTTGAAACTACAGAAACAGCGCCTAAAACGAAAAAACGTAAATGATAACAAATAATAAGAAACATATATTATGAATAAAAAAATCCTTCATTCATGGGTCTCCCTTTGAATGAAGGATTTTTCTTTATAAGTCTAAAAACACATATAGCATTGAGCAATTT
>NZ_DXLG01000097.1 GCF_019414865.1 Veillonella sp. | reverse complement strand
ATATTATATATGGGTCTAAAGGAGGTTCGGTTATGAGTCGGTATTTTGAAAATGAATTAATTGAGCAGATAAAAGATGCCAATGACATTGTATCGGTCATATCCGAGCATATAGCTTTAAAGAAACGGGGCAAGAACTATTGGGGTTGTTGTCCATTTCATAATGAAAAGACGCCGTCCTTTAGTGTTGCCCCTGAAAAGGGCTTTTATTATTGTTTTGGCTGTCATGCATCGGGGAATGTCATTAAATTCCTCATGGAACTAGAGCATTTAAGCTTTGTAGAGGTTCTAGAGCGGCTTGCTAATCGTGCTAATATTCCCTTGCCGGAGGCAAAACTTTCACCAGAACAACGAGCTCGAGATGAACGACGAAAAAAACTATATGAAGCGTCAGAATTAGCGGCTACATTTTTCCATAACTGCCTTACTCAAACATCGATTGGTAAGGTGGGCTTTGATTACTTAAAAAAACGGGGCCTTACAAAAGATACGATTGAAAAATTCAAATTAGGCTTTGCTCCAGATGGTTGGGACAAGTTGTATCGCGCCTTTCACGAACGTGGTATCGATGATTCTATTCTCTTGGAGTTGAATTTGGTACGTAAAAACCAAAAGGGACAGTTTTACGATTTCTTTAGAAACCGAATTATGTTTCCTATTATGGATGGTAAAGGTCGTGTAGTTGCCTTTGGTGGTCGTGTTATGGATGACAGCACGCCAAAATATTTAAACTCACCAGAATCAGCCATTTTTGAAAAGGGAAAACTATTATTTGCCTTTGATAAGGCTTATAAATCTATTCGTCAAGAGCGGCAGGCTATCCTTGTGGAAGGGTATATGGACGTTATATCTGCTCATAACCATGGTGTTACTAATGTAGTAGCATCCTTGGGGACGGCTTATACACGAGATCATGGTCATATATTAATGAGGCAGGCTGATGAAATTGTGCTGGCCTATGATATGGATGGTGCAGGTCGTCAAGCAGCAGCTAGGGCTATAGAATTATTACAAAATACGGACTTTAAGGTGCGTGTTCTGGCTATGCCAGATGGTAAGGATCCAGATGATTATGTACGTAATCATGGAGGACAAGCATTTAAAGATTTAGTAGCTAAAGCGGTTAAGCCTCTTGATTATTTATTAAGTGAGTCCTTAATTAAACATGACACAAATAATACGGAAGGGAAGCAAGCTGTTATGGCTGATGTATTCCCATATATTGCTAATATAGATAGTCAAACACAACGGGATGATGCTCTAAAGACATTGGCATTACCACTATGGCTTGATAATAGTAGTATTTTTAGATATTTCAGAGACTATGTAAAAAAAGGACAAATTGAATTGGTTGATACTGCGTCTGCACCGTTGCCAACACAGGATTTACCTAAAGGTGATGCAGAAAAATTATTGTCCTTAGCCTTTACAGATGGTGAAGTGTTACAACATATGATGAGCTATTTGCCATTAGAAGACTTTGAAAAAATTGAATATCGAGGTATAATAGAAAAGATATTCACCTTATTTAAACAAGAAGGTCGTCTAGATGATACTGCCATTCAATCTATTTTATCCTCATCGGAGTATGATATTTACTCTAGATTGGTTGTTATGAGTGACGATGAATATAAGGTACAAGTGCCTGGATTAATCCGCAAGATAAGGCTTCATTCATTGCGTGAACAGTATAAAGCGCATTCAATTATGGCGGATCAATTAAAACGGGCAGGAGATTCGACATTTATTAGCGAATTACATAAGTGTCAGGAAATACAGAACTTAATTAGAGAATGGTCTAAGTAATATAATGTAAGAAGGAGAGCGCTGTGGCTAAGAAAGTACAAAAAAGTCAAGTAGAGGAGATTGTAGAACAACTTCTTGAAAAAGGCCGGAAAACCGGCGTGTTGACACAATCAGAGATTTCAGATGCTCTTCATGAGCAAACTGAACTTACTGCGGAACAATTAGACGATATTTATACTACATTTGGTAAATTAAATATTGAAGTAGTGGCTGATATCGACAGTGAGGATGCGGACGCTAATCCAATAGAACCAGAAGAAGAGGATGAAGAAGATACTTCTAATGAAAAGAATATCTCCATCGATTTAAGTGTAGACTCTGGTGTTAACATTGATGATCCTGTACGTATGTATCTCAAGGAAATTGGTCGTGTCCCATTGCTTTCTGCAGATGAAGAAATCGTTTTAGCAAAGCAAATTGAGGCTGGCGCAGCAGAAGATGCTACATATAAAGATATTCAACTTGCCAAAAAGGCTAAGAAAAAATTGGTAGATGCGAACTTGCGCTTAGTTGTAAGTATTGCAAAACGTTATGTAGGTCGCGGCATGTTATTCTTGGATTTGATTCAAGAAGGTAACTTGGGTCTTATTAAAGCTGTAGATAAGTTCGATTATACAAAGGGTTATAAATTCTCCACATATGCAACATGGTGGATTCGTCAAGCTATTACTCGTGCTATTGCGGATCAAGCTCGTACGATTCGTATTCCTGTACATATGGTAGAAACAATCAATAAATTGATTCGTATTTCCCGACAATTATTGCAAGATAAAGGTCGTGAACCATTACCAGAAGAAATCGCAGAAGGTATGGGCATTACGGTAGAGCGCGTGCGTGAAATTCAAAAAATCGCACAAGAACCAGTATCCTTGGAAACTCCAATTGGTGAAGAGGAAGACTCTCACTTGGGAGACTTTATTGAGGACCAAGATGCTATTGCTCCAGACGATGCAGCTAGCTACATCTTATTACAAGAACAAATTGAAGATGTATTTACATGCTTAACTGACCGTGAGCAACAAGTATTGATTTTGCGCTTTGGTTTGAAGGACGGCAAACCTCGTACATTGGAAGAAGTAGGTCAACATTTCAATGTAACTCGTGAACGCATTCGTCAAATAGAAGGCAAAGCGCTTACTAAATTGCGCAATCGTGGTAAACGCGATAAAATTAAAGACTTCTTATAAGATGTTGAATCTCTTAAGGGTTGTAATGCAGTGTTTTCTAGCACTGTGTTACAGCCCTTTTGTGTTATATTACTGTCTATGCCCGTTCTCTACTGCAGAAAATATGGCAAAATATAGCTCATGAAACAGTTATAGAAATACGGTGTGCCTTGACTTAGTACTAGCCTATTCGGTATAATTAATGAGCTAGAAACTAACTGTGGGCCTATAGCTCAGGGGTAGAGCAACCGGCTCATAACCGGTCGGTCCCTGGTTCGATCCCAGGTGGGCCCACCAATTATGTTGATATCTACCGTCCTTGAGAATTCAAGGACGGTTATTTTTATATATAATAATAGAGGAATTATGGAACCTAGACCTATGATGGATCGCTTAGAGGCGGTGTTTTCAATCGTACCAAAAGCTCATGCTATAGCTGATATTGGTGCTGATCATGGATATTTAGCAGTAGAACTTATCAACCGTAATCGTGCTGAATTTGTTATTGCTGGCGACGTGCATAAAGGACCTTTAGAATCTGCAAAAGAATATGTTCAATCTTGTGGGTTAACTTCTAAAGTAGATTGTCGATTAGGGGATGGTCTAAAGGTAACAGAGAAGGGCGAATTAAATGGTGCCATTTGCTGTGGTATGGGTGGATACCTTATGCGCGATATTGTAGATGCCGGTCCAGAGCTTTTAGAGTTCTACGTATTACAACCACAGAATGGACAAAAAGAATTACGTCAATATATGGTACAAAAGGGCTATGTTATCGTCCTTGAAATCATCGTTGAAGATGCAGGAAAGCTATACACTGCATTTTTAGCAGTGCGTAATGATCAGGTAGAAGCGTATACGGGCATGGCTGAATACGTAGATGTTTATCAATCATTACCAGAGGATTCGTTATTATGGTCTGTAGGTGCTCTTTTAGAACAGGAACGACCATCACTTTGGCCGAAATATATTGAGTACTTAATATATCAACGGCAATGTGCACTAGACGGTATGACTGAGCAATTGAGCCATACAGATAAATATAAGGATTTAGAGCGTGAAGTAGAATTTCTGCACGGACTTTTAGAAGATAGAAAGAAGTGAGCTTTATGACAACAGTTCAACAAGTTATTACCTTAATGGAACAATTGGCCCCTCGTTCTTATGCAGAATCTTGGGATAATGTGGGCCTCATGGTGGGTGATAGAAATGCTATCGTTACAGGCGTGTTAACTACATTAGATGTAACAGCGGAGGCCATTTCATATGCCATTGAACATGACTGTAATCTAATTGTTAGTCATCACCCGTTGATTTTTAAGGGCTTAAAACAATTGTCTTGTGATACGGCACAAGGGCGAATGATTAATCAGCTGATTCAACATAATATTGCCGTTTACAGTGCACATACAAATCTCGATATAGCACCTGGTGGCTTGAATGATATGTTGGCAGAACAATTAGGTCTTATAGATATTAAAGGCTTTATTAAAACTGGTGAAGATACATTGTATAAGATAACCACCTTTGTACCGGAAAATGCTGCTGATGCGGTCCGTATTGCAATGGGGAATGCTGGCGCTGGACGTATTGGTAACTATGAATACTGTAGTTTTAGTGCTCATGGTGAAGGTCGCTTTGTAGGCAATGATACCTCTCATCCTGTAATTGGTGAAGCGGGGTCTATGACAGTAGTACCAGAAGTACAAATCAATGCGTTGGTAGATGGTATACATTTGCAACACGTCATTGAAGCGATGAAAGATGCACATCCTTACGAAGAGGCCGCCTATGAGGTACTATCCTTAGTTGAGCCGAAAGAGGCGACTCAATATTTAGGTCGTATTGGTAGATTACCAAACGCCTTAGATTTAGATACATTCCGTGAATGGGTACAGGAAGCATTACCAGAGGCTAATATTCGTTTTGCTGGCATAGCGCCTAAAGAAATTCAATCCATAGCACTATGTTCTGGTGCCGGTGCGGAATTTATTAAGGATGCAGCTCGCTTGCATGTAGACGCATATGTTACAGGCGATGTGAAATATCATGATGCACAATTAGCTAAAGAGCTTGGATTGCTTGTAGTTGATGCAGGCCATTTTGGCACAGAATCTATTGTTGCTAGCGGTTTACGTGACTATTTACTTAGTAAAGATATATCTGTTCCTGTGAAAGCTTTTACAGAACAGAATGATTTCTTTTTCTTATAATATTGCATTTTCTTGCAACAAATAGGCTAGCTATGATAAACTGAATTGAAGCAAGTATGAAAGACGGTTGCGAGTCCATAGGACTCGAGGAAAGTCCGAGCTCCATAGGGCAGGATGCCAGATAACGTCTGGCGAGGGTAACCTTAGGGAAAGTGCCATAGAAAAGGAAACCGCCACGTCAGTGGTAAGGGTGGAAAGGTGAGGTAAGAGCTCACCAGCAGTTTGGTAACAGGCTGGCTCGGTAAACCCCATCCGGAGCAAGACCGAATAGGGAAGGGTTAAGGGTGGTCCCGCCTACCTTCCGGGTTGTGTCGCTCGAGCGTGCAGGCGACTGTACGCCTAGAAAGATAATCGTCACCGCGCAAGCGGAACAGAACTCGGCTTATTGATTGCTTGCTTCCATATTTAAGATATAATTTATAGTATATAAGATTGTAGATCTTTGTTAGGAGAACTTCATGGCAATTACAGCGATTACTAGTGTACAAGAATTTGATGAAAAAGTACTTGGCTCTAAAGGTTTAGCTATTGTTGATTTCTGGGCTGCCTGGTGCGAACCTTGCACTGTTATGCGTCCAGAGGTAGAAGCTGTAGCAGAACGTTTGAAAGGACAAGTAACGTTCTTTAGTGTTGATGCAGAAGATAAAAATCTTCGTGGCATTTTGTTGAAAGAAGACATCGATGGTATTCCATCCATGGTATTCTATCGCGATGGCAAAATGCTTGATTCCCTTGTAGGTTACAAGAAAGCTGATGTGCTTGAGGCTCTAATCAAGGAAGTTATCTAATTTAGTGATAATTGAAATTTTTAACAATATCATATAATACAAGGCTGTATACAAG
>NZ_DXLG01000096.1 GCF_019414865.1 Veillonella sp. | reverse complement strand
TTATATAGGCTTATCTCTTATTGTTAACCTTTGGCGTTTGACAGGTTATATCTATCTGTAGTAGAATAATTACATTACAGGAGGGATTACAATATGAGAATTCATAAGACACACAAACGATATATTTCGTCTGTTGTTGCTGGATTGATTGTAACAGCTGTAACTATGACAGGTTTTTCTTATAATGATAAAACCGTTACCGTTATGGTAGATGGTGCAGCGCACACTGTTAGAACGCATTTAAATTCTAACGAAGGTATCGTACGCGATGCCGGGGTTAAATTAAATCCAAATGATAAAGTTATTTCCAGCTCAACATCTGTTCAAAATGGTACAACATTAACTGTTGTACGTGCCATTCCAGTTTATGTAACTGTTAATGGTAAGACTAGAGCTGTTTTCACAACAGAAACAACTGCACAAGGCGTTGCTAATGAACTTGGTTTCAAAATGCCTAACTACGCTGTAGTAGGCGATGCAAATGGTTCTGTATTAAGTGGTACACATATTACAATTGCACAAGTAACAAGCCGTTCTTTATCCACAGTAGATCAAGAGATTCCTATTCAAGTGATTCGTCAAAAAGATGACACTATGGCTATGGGTGAAGAAGAGGTTGTTCAAGTTGGCCAACCTGGTTCAGAACGAGTGCAACGTGAAACATTATATAGTAATGGTACGGTTATTAAAACAAATGACGTATCCAAAGTAACACAACGCGAAATGGTACCTACTATTATTAAAGAAGGTACTCGTGAAGTGACAACATCTCGTAATATTGCGGGTCGCTCATCTCGTGCTATCGTAATGGAAGCTTCTGCTTACCTTGCTGGCGATGGTGATGGTGCTGGTATTACGGCAACGGGTGTTCCTGCAGTACGCGGTATTGCAGCGGTTGACCCAGATGTTATTCCATTGGGTACACGTTTATTTATCCCTGGTTACGGTGAAGCTATTGCTGCCGATACAGGCGGTGCCATTGTGGGTAACAAAATTGACCTTGTAATGGACTCTTATGGTGAGGCTATGGACTTTGGTCGCCAAGACGTTACAGTGTACGTATTGGACTAATAAGATGATTTAGAGGGTATATCTATAAGATATATCCTTTTTTTATTGGACCTACTTAGCTCAGTAAGTGAGTAATCACAATAGATATAGTAAAAGGACGCCTTATGATTAAGGCGTCCTTTTTTAGTCTTCGATATATGGAATTAGATATTCGTACTTTGTACCTTTTAATTCATCTTTAGGGATAAATCGTAAAGATGATCCATTGATACAGTAGCGCAATGAACCATTAGGGCCATCTTCAAATACATGGCCTAAATGGGCATTACCAATGCGGCTGCGGACTTCAATCCGATTCATGCCATGAGAGTCATCTTGATAGTATTTAATAACATCCTTTGCGATTGGCTTTGTGAAGCTAGGCCAACCACAGTGAGACTCAAATTTATGGGCGGACACGAAGAGAGGTTCTCCTGTAGTGATATCTACGTACAGTCCTGGTTTGAACTCATCGGTTAGGTCATGACTGAACGGCGCATCCGTAGCAGAGTTCTGTGTAACTTCAAATTCTTGAGGCGACAAAGCCTTGAGATCTTCCTCGGAAGGTTTATTATAGGCACTGTCATCTACAAGTGGTTCATCAGATAGGCCTAGTGGAATATGACAATAACCAGTAGGATTTTTATCTAAGTAATCTTGGTGATATTCCTCTGCAGAATAGTAGTTAGATAGAGGTAATACTTCAATAGCAAATGGCTTTCCTTCGAAGGATTGCGCACGAGCTAAAGTGCTTTCAATAATTGATTTGTCGGCTTTATCTATATAGTAAATACCAGTTCGATATTGAATGCCTACGTCGCCACCTTGTTTATTAACGCTGAATGGATCGATGGCGCGTAAGAAGTATTGAATTAAGTGATCTAAGGAAAGTACATCTGCATCGTATGTAACCTTTAGTGCTTCCACGTGACCACTATCATGACAGACATCTTCATAACTTGGATTTTCCGTAGGGCCATTGGCATAGCCTACTTCAGTGGAAATCACACCAGAGATTTTTCTGATATACCCTTGAAGGCCCCAGAAACAACCGCCCCCTAAATATATAGTATGTTCATTCATTTAATCACCCCAAACTTCGTGAGCTATTTCTTTTACTAATGCAAGTTTAGCCCATTGTTGCTCTTCGGTCAATTGGTTGCCGATTTCACAAGATGCAAAGCCACATTGAGGGGATAGGCAAAGTCTTTCAAGAGGAATATATTTTGTAGCTTCTTTGATACGTTCTTTGATAACCTCTTTATCCTCTAATTCTGGGCGTTTAGATGTAATAAGACCTAATACGACCTTTTTATTAGGAGATACTTCACGCAATGGTTCAAAGCCACCAGAGCGGTCATCATCAAATTCTAGATAGTATGCATCTACATTTTCTTTAGCGAATAGAATTGGTGCAACTGGTTCATAACCACCACTAGCAGCCCAAGTAGAGTTGTAATTACCACGGCATACATGGGTTGTGAACGCTAAGTCATGAGGTCGACCTTCGAGAGCCAAGTTGTTTAAGCGGAGGTATTTAGCTGTTTCACCTTCGATAGTGACGCTTTTATCTTTTTGGCGACCAGTCCAGTAAGCGTGGTCACAGCACATACCCCAAGTGCAATCATCAAATTGGATGTTGCGGCAACCTGCTTCATAGAGGTCTTTAATTACTTGACGGTATGCAGCAGCAATGTCTTGAATTAATTCTTCTAAATCAGGGTAGAAGGAGCGTGTTGTAATACCATTATCCTCACGGAATAATTCAGCTAAGAATTGGGATGGAGCAGGAATTGTTTGACGAGCTGTAGTATGTTCATCTTCAAATTGTTTTACGAATTTGAAATGCTCTACAAATGGATGGTTAGTACCTGTAATTTTACCAGTAAGGGCGAGAGAGCCTGGCGCAGTTTCTTGTCCAACGAATTTGTAACCGTGTTCAAGTTCAATTTCTTTTACGCCATTGAATCCCCACATGAAATCTAAGTGCCAGTATGCACGGCGGAATTCACCATCAGTGATAACAGGAAGACCTGCTGCTTTTTGTTTTTGAATGAGGTCTGTAATGAGACGATCTTCAACAGCTGTTAGTTCTTCTCTTGTAATATTTCCTTTTGTAAAAGCTTCACGAGCTTCTTTTAATTCTGCTGGGCGTAGGAAGGAACCTACGATATCAAAATGAAATGGTGCTAATTGTTTGGACATATTTATAATCCTCCTTATATAAACGGTAAAACCGATAGATTCGATAGGTTTATTATAACTAAGGATGAGCATATATAAAAATATCAATATATTGATGTTATATATAGTTTTAAGTTATATCAGCGGATTATTTTTTTATTTCAGTTATATCAAGATATGAAAGTAATATAGTATCAACTCAATTGTAGAGTATCCTATGCTTTTCTTTGGCGTATTTGATAGTAGTTAGATTTTCTACATATATTAAAAAGCACTCTCTAAATGAACTGTACTCGAAAAATTGGACACAATTTTTCGAGGTGCAGTTCAAAATCGAGAGTGCTTTTAGTTAAAGTTAAACTGTTATGTAGAGCAGTTTAAATATAATCAAGAATCCTACAATATTATTCTTTTGTTTCAGGTAGTTTAATATGTCTGCCGTAGTTGCCTACATACTGTTCTAAGGCTTGAATATATTCTTGCCCTAAACGGCTGCGATGCATTTTGTTGTTGGTAATGTAACCGATGTGCATCAAACCTTCTTCGGCGAGAGGTACAGAAATAATATTCTCCCCATTTACTTCTTCATCGATAACACCACTTGATACGGTATAACCATCTAGACCAAGCAATAAACTAAAGAGGGATGCTCTATCGCGTACACGAATATGTTTTGGTCGTACAACGGTACTAAAGATTTCTTCAGAGAAATAGAAGGAGTTGTGATCGCCTTGCTCAAATGAGATATAAGGATATTCCTCTAACTCGTCCATAGACACAACCTTTTTATTAGCTAGTGGATGGTTTTTGCCTATGAAGATATGTGGGTGTGCAGTAAATAACTCTGTAAATGTTAATTCATTAGTATGAATTAATTTCTCTAGTACAGGTCTATTAAAATCATTATAGAAGAGTAAACCAATCTCACTCTTCATATGAGCTACGTCATCGATGATTTCATAGGTTTGAGTTTCCCGTAAGGATACATCATATTGATCGATGCCTGCGCCTTTTAAAAGCTCTACAAAGGCGTTAACCGCAAAGGAGTAATGTTGCGTAGAAACAGAGAATTGTTTTTTACCACCGCTTTGGCTTTTATATTGCTCTTCCAATAAAGCGGCTTGCTCTAGTACTTGGCGTGCATAGCCGAGGAAACGTTCCCCTTCTTTAGAAACAGTAATCCCTTTATTGGTACGGTCGAAAATGGTAATGCCCATTTCCTTTTCCAATTCCTTAATAGCCTTTGTTAGACTTGGTTGCGAGACGAAGAGTCTCTTAGCAGCTTCACTAATACTGCCTATATTTGCAATTGTTGTGACATACTTTAATTGTTGTAAGGTCATAATGGCCTCCTTTTATATATTACACTACCTATACTACTCGATTATAAGTATTTAAGCAATGTTATATATATGTTACAATGTACTAATAGAATAAAGGAGGACCTATGCTTAAACAAGTCATCGTCGTAGAAGGAAAATCTGATATACAACGTATTGCACAAGCCGTGGAAGCAGACTGTATTGCTACAGAGGGTTTTACACTTCGTAAAGGTGTTATTGATATGATTCGTGTAGCTTATGAAAAGCGAGGTATTATCATATTAACCGATCCTGATACAGCAGGGGAGAGAATTCGTCGTGTATTAACAAAAAAATTCCCTAATGCACAGCATGCTTTTGTCCCTCGTGATGAAGCTTTTGCAAATGATGATATTGGCATAGAACAAGCATCTCCAGAATCCATTAGAAAGGCTTTATCCACATTACATGTAGAATCCTTGGAATCATCTAACGAATTTTCTATGGTAGATCTAGTTCGTCATGGGTTATCAGGTATGCCTGATAGTGCTGCTCGCCGTGCGGTTATTGGGGCTAAGTTAGGCATTGGTTATGGCAATGGGAAACAGTTTTTATACCGTTTAAATCACTATGGTATAAGTCGAGATGCTTTTGAAGAGGCTGTAAATAGTTAAAATAGGAGTTAAGATGTTAGAATCAGTAATTGCAAGCCCTGAGGTAGTGCATTATATATGTAAACGCTTCGATATTAAAATGAGTAAGAAATTAGGGCAGAACTTTCTTATTAAGAGAGGTATTGTAGACGAAATTGTACATGCTGCGGAATTGACACCTGGTGAACCTGTACTAGAGGTAGGTCCTGGTATTGGCACATTGACACAGGGGTTAGCACAAAGTGGTGCTGATGTAACGGCCATTGAGTTAGACCGTCGCTTATTAGAGGTTCTAGATACTACATTGGCTTCCTATGACAATGTACGTATTGTCCATGGGGATGTGTTGAAACTCGATGTGCCAACCATTATGAACCATAAACCATTTAAAGTGGTTGCTAATTTGCCATACTATATTACAACACCTATTATTATGTCTCTATTGGAAAGTAAATTACCCATAGAACGCCTTGTTGTAATGGTGCAAAAAGAGGTGGCCTTGCGTATGGTGGCTAAGCCAGGTACAAAGGATTATGGTGCATTGTCTGTAGCTGTACAGTACTATACTGAGCCTGATATTGTACTTGATGTACCGCCTAAATCTTTCTTACCGGCTCCAGCTGTAACGAGCTCTGTTATTCGTTGTGTATTGCGTGACAAGCCTCCTGTTGATGTTATTGATGAGAAACTATTCTTCCGAGTGGTGAAAGCTGGTTTTGCACAACGACGGAAAACATTTGCTAATACAATGAAAACAACGGGCTTATCAAAAGATAGAATCGAAGAGCTGTTAGCAAAAGCGAATATCGATGGTCAACGAAGAGGGGAAACATTTACCCTTCAAGAGTTTGCTGATGTAGCCAATGCATGGGCGGCCTTAATTAAATAGAATAATGTAAAAAGAGCTTATTAGATTGATACCATATCATTCTAATA
>NZ_DXLG01000095.1 GCF_019414865.1 Veillonella sp. | reverse complement strand
AGATTATACAAATCGAGTCTATATAAGGCTTTATAACTGTCTATCCATGCTATTTCAGTATTAGACTTTTTCGATATAATCAGTCATAATAAAGGTGTCTCGAAAGAGCAAGGCAGTAACCATGTAAGTGCATGTATACCCCCTTTGGGGACGTATACATGCATTTTTTTCATTTAGGTCTGCAATTCTATGCTCAAAATGCATAAAAAGTATGAATAGTAGATATAAAAGTTTTTATAACCCCTATAAAGGTAATCTATTATTCATAATTCTTTTAAGCATATATAATGAGTGTAGACAAAAACTCCTAGAGTTCAATAGTTGATAGTCGCGTATCACGAATTTCTGGGGTAGTGTTAGGATGATTACATGCCTATGTTTTTAAGAAAGGAAGAAACATGGAAAAATTCTTAAAACTAGCACTTATAGTGCTAATCCCTGTTGTCCTCTGGTTTACAACTCCACCAGATGGGCTCACTGATACGGCGTGGCGCCTTCTAGGCTTCTACATTGCAGGTATCGTAGGTTTGATTTTAAAACCATACCCAATTCAAATTATTTTATTAGCTGTATTATCTGCATCTGCATTATTCTTAGACAATGCAAAAGATATCTTGGTAGGTTATGGATCCACTGCATTGTGGATGATCATCGCTGCGTTCTCCTTGAGCGTTGCCTTTGGTAAAACTGGTCTTGGTCACCGCGTTGCATACCATTTGATTGATGCATTTGGTTCAACTGTATTACGCCTTGGTTATGTAACAGCACTTCTTGATTTAGTATTATCTCCAGCTACACCTTCTAATACAGCACGTGCGGCTGGTATCGTATATCCAATTAACTTATCCATCGCTGAATCTATCGGTTCTTATCCTGGCGATACTGCCAAACGCGGTGGTTCCTTCATCTTGATGAATGGTTATTTCGTAACAAAAATTACATCCTTCATGTTCTTAACAGCTATGGCTCCAAACGTGTTGGCTTTGGACTTTGTTACTAAAATCACTGGTCTTAACATGACTTGGGCTGAATGGGCTTTGGCCTTAGCTCTTCCAGGTCTTGTAATGTTGATCTTCGTACCACTTGTAGGTTACTGGATTGACCGTCCTGAAAATGTTACTATCGATAACAAAAAATTAGCTGCTGATGGTCTTGCCAAATTAGGACCTATGAAAACATCTGAAAAAATCTTGGCAGTTGTATTTATTCTTGCTCTTATCGGTTGGGCTTTGCCTTCCATCGGTTTTGACTTGAGCCCAACAGCAGTAGCATTAGTAGCTATGACTGTTGTATTCTTGGCTGGTATCATCACTTGGGATGACATGGTTCAGACTAAAGCTGTTTGGAACACATTCATCTGGTTCGGTGCTATCCTTGGTTTATCCACTGCTTTAACAAAAGCTAAATTCTTTGCTTGGCTTGCAGCATTTATGCAAGCAAACTTGGCACTCGATGTATCTCCACTCGTAGTTGTTTTAATTCTTTCTGCTATTAGCGTAGTCATTCGTTACTTATTTGCTTCCAGTACTGCATACATTGCATCTATGCTTCCAGTATTCTTAACTGTAGGTATGGCAGCTGGTGTTAACCCTGTTATGTTTGGTTTAGTATTGCTTGCAACAAATGCGTTTGGCGGTCTCGTAACTCACTACGGTGCATCTCCTGGTCCAATCATCTACTCTGCAGGTTACAATAACTTGAAAGATTGGTGGACTGCTGGTGCAATCTTAGCAGTATTGAGTTGGATTCTACTCTTTGTAGTAGGTATTCCTTGGTGGACTTTCATCGGTATGATTTAATCACCATATAGTTTTATAATCAACATTGTTTTAACGGCACGGACCAGACATTCGCGACACGTCTGGTCTTTGCCATTTGATATATTTTTAGTGAAAGGATGCAACATGGCACAATTAGTAAAAGCTGCACAAGCTGGCTTCGACGAAAAAAATGATGCATTAGTAACGGTTGAACCGATTGCTAGCGGTATCGAAATTGAATTAACATCCAAAGTTATCCGCCAATACGGCGACCAAATTAAATCCGTTATCTTAAACACAGTGAAAGAAGCTGGTTTTGATGGCGTAAAAGTAATCGTACAAGACAAAAATGCTTGGGATTACACAATTAAAGCTCGCGTATTAGGCGCATTGGAAAGGGGGAGCAAAGCATAATGGCTAACGATAAAACATTCCCAGAAGTTAAAACAAATCCATTAACAGAGGCTGCTAAAAAACGCTTGTCTCGTTCCATGATGTTCGTACCTGGTAATACACCTAAAATGATTAACAGTGCTGACATTCACGGTGCTGACTCCATCATGATCGATATCGAAGATTCCGTGCCTATTACAGAAAAAGATACAGCTCGTCTTTTAACTGCAGAAGCATTGAAATCTCGTAAATTCCGTGCAGAAACAGTTGTTCGTATCAACCATCCTACACAAACTCCTTATGGCTATGACGATCTTGATGTAATCGTTCCAGCTAAACCTGATATGATTCGTTTACCTAAAACTGAAGATGTATCTGAAGTTGAAATCGTAGCGAAGAAAATTGAAGAAGTAGAAAAAGCTAATGGCTGGCCAGAAGGTACTATCAACATTATCGTAGCTATCGAATCCGTTCGTGGCTTGTACAATGTTCGTGAAATCTGTCACGGCCCTCGCGTAGTAGCTATCGCTCTTGGCGCTGAAGATTACCGTGCTGACCTTCGTACAGGTAAGCATAAACCAGCTGTTGAATTGCTATTCGCTCGTCAAACAATTCTTCATGCAGCGCGTGAAGCAGGTATCCGCGTAATTGACACTGTATTCTCCGACGTGAAAGACCCACAAGGCTTCCGCGAAGAAGTTGAATTCATTAAAGCTTTGGGTTACGATGGCAAATCTTGTATCCACCCAAGCCAAATCAAAATTATCCACGAAGTATTCACTCCTGACGAAAAAGAAATCGCTCACTCCGTTAAGGTATTGAACAGCTACGCAGATGCATTGCGCAACAATAAAGGCGTAATCTCCGTAGATGGCAAAATGATCGATGGTCCTATCGTAGTACGTGCACAACGCGTTGTTGATAAAGCACGTGCAGCAGGCATTAAAGTTGAATTAGAGGAAGGAGCAGAATACGATGTTAAATAAAGTAGGTCGCGATATCCCAACAAATATCCCAGCACTAGAAGGTCGCGAAGTATATCAAGGTGAATTCGCTATTGAACCTAAAGCTCATCGCGCAGGTAAACCTGTACATATGAGTCGTGTTGGTACTAATAAAGTACTTGTTTCTATTGATGAAGCAATCGAAAAAGCTGGCGTAAAAGATGGTATGACATTGTCCTTCCATCATCACTTGCGCAATGGCGACTATGTAATGAAAATGGTTATGGAACGCGTTCAAGCAAAAGGCATTAAAGACATTACAATTGCGTCTTCTTCCTTGTCTCCATGCCATGAATTCTTGGTAGAAATGATTCAAGATGGTACTGTAACAGCTATTGAAACATCTGGCTTGCGCGATCGTCTTGGTAAATTCTTGACTCAAAACCCAGGCGTATTGAAACGCCCTGTAGTGATTCGTTCCCACGGTGGCCGTGCTCGTGCTATCGAATCTGGCGAAGTTCATATCGACGTAGCTTTCATGGCTGCTCCTACAGCTGACCCACGTGGTAATGCTACTGGTCGTATGGGTAAATCCGCATGTGGTGCGCTTGGCTATGCTAAAGTGGACTCCCACTATGCAGATACAACTGTTATTATTACAGATAACTTGGTTGACTATGTACACAACTATGCAATCCCTCAAACTGACGTAGATTATGTTGTTGAGGTTGAAAGCATTGGTGATCCAGAAGGTATCGCTTCTGGTGCGGTAGGTTTCACTAAAAACCCTATCCAAATCAAAATCGCTGAATTAGCTGGTGAATTCCTTGACCAAGCTGGCATCATTAAAGATGGTTTCGTATTCCAATTGGGTGCTGGTGGTGCTCCATTGACTGTGGCAAAATTCATCGCTGAAAAACTTCGCAAACGCGGTGAAGTAGGTGGCTTCGCTATCGGTGGTGCTACTGGTATCTTGACTGGTATGCTTGAAGAAGGCTTAATTCGTGCCATTTACGATACTCAAACATTCGATACTACTGCAGCAGCATCCTTGGATAAAAACCCTGCACATATCGAAATGTCCGCTTCCATGTACGCTAACCCATGGACTGACTGCACTACAAACTACCTAGACGTAGTATTCCTTGGTGCTACTGAAATCGACCTTGATTTCAACGTAAACGTAATGACTGACTCCAACGGTGTATTGATGGGCGCTTCCGGCGGTCACTCCGATACAGCAGCAGGTGCTAAATGCACAGTTATTACTTGCCCATTGATCCGCGGCCGCTTGCCAATGATCCGTGATAAAGTAGCTACTGTAATTACACCAGGCTCCTCCGTTGACGTACTCGTTACTGAATACGGTATCGCAATCAACCCAGCTCGTACTGATTTGATTGAACGCTTCAAAGACAGCAACTTGCCTATCTACACAATTGAAGAATTACAACAATTAGCATTCGACTTAGTTGGTAAACCACAAGATATTCCTGTATCTGACAAAGATGAAGACATCATCGCAATCGTAGAATACCGCGATGGCTCTATCATCGACGTGGTTCGCAAACCTCTATAATTAAAATTAAAACACTCTCTATGGTCTTCGGACTGTAGAGAGTGTTTTTACGTTGTATCAAATAATCGAAAATACTTGTAGTTATGTATATAAATGATTGCTATACTCATAAACATTAGATATACTATAAGAGAGAGTGCTTTGTTTTACATTAATTTTTAACTTTAGGAGAGAATATGAGCCAAGTATTTAAACAAGATTTAACAGATGATTCTGTTCGCCCTGGCGGTTTGTTTTTTGTTGAGTTATTAATGCCGAAGCAGTGTGATATGCCTGACCGCGATACAATGGTAGAGGTATTCACAAAGCATTTAGGCCCTGTTGATTGCTTTAGTTATGGCGCTGAATCTGCTGGTTTTGCACCTCAGAATTATAAGGTTCATTATGAAGATAATGATGCCGATGTTCCACCAACATTGATGGTGACGAATTGTGAGAAAATCGACAAACCTGTACTAGATGATTTTGAGCGCAGTCAGGTGTGGGATTGTCCAAATGTAGATGAGTTGCTAGATGAGTGCCAATATAGAGTATTTGCTACAGATATGTTAGCTTCGGGTTTAGAGCCTAAAGAACGGGCTGATATGTTAGTAAAATATGTAGATGCACTGCTAGAGTTATATCCATCTTGTAAGGCCGTTGTCTTTGGTCCATCTCGTAAGTTCTTAAGTCGAGAAACCATTGAAAATCATCCAGATAAAGCTGTAACTCGTTTTATTTATTATGCCGTAAATGTGCGATATTTTAGCATTCAAGGCACAGATGACATGATGGTTGATACGCTTGGTATGAGCACCTTATTCTACCCTGATTTGCAGTATCATTTTCACGGTATGAATCCCGATGAGATTGTAAATCATGCGTATAGTGTGTTGTACTATATCTTTGAGCACGATAATCCTATTGATGACGGGCAAACGATTGCAGGCTTAGAAAATGGAGATATGAATCCAGATATTAAATGGGCGGTTCAGTATGAGGATTCCTTGATTCAACCTCTTCGAACTGTTATAGATATTAATATGGGCGAATATGCATCTGGAACTCGCTAGTTGTAAATCGATGAAAGGTGTGAGCATTATGAATGATCAACGTATTTTTGACATGGAACTTGTGAAAGTCGAAAGTTTGGAGAAAGCTGTTAAGACTCCATTTTATCAAACTGATTCCACAGGTGGTTCAGTATGGGTTATTAAACCTGGGCAAACCCTACCAAAGCATTACCATCATAACTCTGATGATATATGGGTTATATTGCAAGGTAAGGGGGTATTTTATCCAACGCCTGATACAGAGGTGCCTTTTACAAAGGGACAAGTTATAGTATCTAAAAAGGGTGAATGTCATGGCGCAAAAAATACTGGGACAGAAGATGTTATCTTTGTAAGTATCGTTGCTCCTGTGCCTGCTGATTATGATCCTGTTAGTACAAATTAATATGAAAGCACTTTATAGTATTTTCTTATCTTGTGATAGAGATATATTTATACTATAAAG
>NZ_DXLG01000094.1 GCF_019414865.1 Veillonella sp. | reverse complement strand
AGTGCGCGATCAGGGGTTCGAACCCTGGACACCCTGATTAAGAGTCAGGTGCTCTGCCAGCTGAGCTAGTGGTCCATGACACGACTAATTATATGCCTATTTTATAGGAATGTAAAGAATATTTATTACATTCCTATAAAACATATACATCAATATCGTCCTAGCCAATCCTTCATCGTATTACAAGCCTCCGTAGGGAGAATATCACTAGTCCCTACGCAGTCAGCACCACTATATAGTTGAAGAACACTATGCGTACGACTTACCTCTTTAATAATAATGTTTGTCACATCAGCCTTTGGCACATTAAATTGCAATCCATAACGGCCCTTGTAGGTAATTACAGAGGATTTAGTATCATATTCGATATGGACTTGAAGCATCTTGCCACCAGGCCAGCATTCTTCAATATGTTCCTTTGATCTTGGTTTTAGAAAATCAAAAAATCCCATATTATCCTCCAATGCGCCACATAGGACGTTCTGGTTGTTCCATCCCTATTCCATCATGACGTTCTTGTTTACGTTGCAACGCACGTTCAATATGCAAGGCTAAGTCCTCCTTTGTAGCACCATTGCGTACAAGAGATACAAGATCAGCCTCATCATCACGCAACAAGCATAAGCGCATTTGCCCATCTGATGTAAGACGAACGCGATTACATGTATCGCAGTAGCTATGAGACATAGAAAAGATAAAGCCTATAGCCTTTCCACTTGGTAACGCTAAGTACGTAGCAGGACCAAAGCCATAAACGGAATGCACTTCTGTAAGCGGACCTCCACTAACACGTTCTAATTGAGCCTTCCACTCATCAAAGGTTGGACCATGGAACGCATCGCCTTGGAATGGCATATATTCAATAAAACGCCATACAACAGGCCACTTTTCTACATACTGTAATAAAGATTTAACTTCATCATCAGACCAATGGCGAGATAATACGGTATTAATCTTTACTGATTTAAAATTCTCGCTAATAGCACTGCGAATACCATCTAATACGGAATCTAGCTGCCCCTCTTTGCCTACACAAGTGGCAAAAGCGTCACTTTCAAGAGAATCTAGACTGATATTCACTCGGTTCAAACCAAGTTTTTTCAATCGTTGTGCTCGAGATGCAAGCAAGCTACCATTAGTAGTCATAGATATATCTTCAAACCAACCAGTATCCTTGATACGAGTTAAAAGCTCTTCAATATGAGGATATAGCAATGGCTCGCCACCAGTTAAACGTACCGCTTTCACGCCGATACGATGGAAGGCACCTAAAATAGTCATCCATTCATCAACTGATAATAATTGGGTTTGACTTTGAGGTGTAATTTCAGCAGGTCGACAATAGGGACAACAAAAATTACACGCATCTGTCAATGACAGACGTACATATTCAATTGTACGGCCCCATGCGTCTTTCATAACACACCTCGTTTGTACGACTAAGTTATTTGATAATAGATACTTCATCACCTACGTGAATGGTACCATTTTTAAGGACTTTGCCAAAGATGCCTTGTGTAGGCATGATACAAGATCCTACTTGTTTCATGATTTCACAGCCATGATGACATTCCTTACCAATTTGAGTAATTTCAAGAATTACATCCTTACCAATTTGTAATTGTGTGCCTACAGCCAATTCGTAAAGCACCATACCTTCAACAGTGATATTTTCTGCAAAATCACCAGGTTTTACATCCGCTCCTTGGGCACGCATATGATCGATGCTTGCAATACCAAGCAAGCTGATTTGACGATGCCAATTGCCTGCGTGCGCATCACCTTCCATACCATGATCTACGATAAGATTAGCGGATTCAATATTATGTTTCTTTTGCCCTTTTCTCTCACTAATGGAGATAGCAATAATTTTTCCGTCTGCCATGTAACCCTTCCCTTCTTATGGGAACATACCATATATATACATATATACATAACTTTATTTCAATATGTAATTGCAGTCATTTTTATAATTTTCATGTTACTGAAAGCATCACAAAATTTTTCTACAATTATCTATTTATTATAGCATAGTATTCACACAAATTTCCTGTGAATTTAATCACTAAAAAAGAACTCTGCTCCAAGGAACAGAGTTCTTTTTTAGTAATTTTTATCGGCGACCCATTTCTTTAATTTCGTCACCACGATTAACACCATTAAGTAGTAAATTAAGCAAAATTGCCATAATACTACCGAAAGTAATACCAGATTTTAAAATAATTTGTGCCCACGCAGGGAAATTAGCATAAAAGTTTGGCGCTGCAATTGGAATCATAGCTACACCAATACTGATAGCTACGAGCATTAAATTATGGTTGCCTTCAAAGCTAACCTTTCCTAAGGAACGAATACCACTAGCAACGATCATACCGAACATGGCAATACCAGCACCGCCCAACACGGCATTCGGAATGCTAGCTACGATAGCCGCTAATTTAGGGAATAACCCCAATAAAATTAAGATTACACCAGATGCAGCTACAACAAAGCGACTCTTAACACCTGTTACGGCAATAAGACCAACATTTTGAGCGAATGCTGTATAAGGAAAGCTATTAAGAATACCACCAATAATTGTAGATACCCCATCAGCACGAATAATAGAAGCAAGTTCTTTACGACCAATTGGCTTGTCTACGATTTCACCAATAGCGATACTATCACCAGTTGTTTCTACCATAACTACGAGCATTACGATAATCATGGAAAGTACAGACGCCCAATCAAAGGTTGGTAATCCGAAATAGAAAGGCTCAATAAACGCAATCCAGTGGGAACGACCAACTTCATCAAAGTTTGTAACGCCCATGGCAAACGCAATTGCTGTACCTGCAATCAAACCAATTAGTACAGAAAGATTACTAAAGAATCCTTTGGCAAATTTATAAACAAATACTACAATTAAGAAGGTAAGGAACCCTAGTCCAATATTAGTAAAACTACCAAATTGAGGATTACCTATACCGCCGCCCATCCAATTAATAGCAACTGGCATCAAGTTAATACCGATAATGGTAATAATTGTACCTGTAACTACAGGTGGGAATAAGCGAATAAGACGACTAAAGAAGGGAGCTATCAAGAAGGTAAATAAACCGGCTATGATAATAGCACCATAAATAGCAGTCATACCATGCTGAGCACCAATCATGGCCATAGGTCCAACAGAAGCAAAGGTAACACCTTGGATCATAGGAATACGTCCACCAATTTTACCAAAACCTAATGTTTGGATTAATGTGGCGATACCGCAGGTAAATAAGTCCGCTGTAATTAATCGAATCAAATCTTCCATAGGTAAATTCATGGCCTGTGCCACAATAATAGGTACAGCAACGGCACCTGCATACATGGCCAGTACGTGTTGTAAACCAAAGGCAAAGAGCTGTGGTATTGGCAACATACTATCGACCGTATTCATTTGTTTTTGATCTGTCATAATGTCTCCTACATCAAACCTCGAAATAACACCCATTTATTTTACACTATCGTTCGGATTTTAACAATAGAAAAAAGAGAACTCATTATTTTTAAAAGAAATAATAAGTTCTCTTTCGATATTTTTCCGAACGTTAGATTTTTAAAAACCTTAATCGTTCGAAATCGTCCACAGTATTATTGATTAGTATATACAGTCGTATATCTTGTTATTTTAATCTGCTGTTTTAAACTGCTATTTTGAGCTGGCTATACATATAACGCTATAATTGCAGCTTCTTTATCATCTAAACCAGTTTCAATAGCATTCATTTTTGTGGTTATATCAGCTACAAATGCTTCGTCTTTAATACCTGATAAATTAATACGTACGTTTAGGAATGCTGCCTTTACTGCAGCTCGAGCATTGATTGCAGCAATAATACCATCAGTAATAAGATTTTGATTACCTTTTTTAGAGGCTAGCTCTGCTAAATCAAAGATTTGATAGGCTAACTCGCCGATTTCAAAGGGAACCATTGCAGCATCTTTATAAGCTTGTTGAATAGCGGCAGTACGTTTAGCCTTTTCTTCATCTGTATTCTTTGGCAAACCTAAGGCATTCATAAAGATATTAAATACATCTGCATCAGCTTGAGATAATTCGAGCATGCGATTACGAATAGATTCCGCTTTAGCTTGAAGATCTTTCATGTCAGATTGAACATCTTCATATCCCTTTTTACCAAAGGTTAAATTCGCCACCATTTCAGCTAATGCTGCCCCCGTTGCAGCCGTTAAGGCCGCAATGGCTCCACCACCTGGAGTTGGTTCTTTAGATGCAATAGCTGCTACAAAATCTACAACACGTTGTTCTACTAAATTCATAACAAGACCTCATGTAAAAGCGATAACAAGCTATCCTTGTTATCGCTTTGTCATTTCTATAAAAATATACAGGTAACACACTATATAAACTAGTGAAAGCAGACACTACCTATGGGTAGTTAAGAAAATGTGTACTACAAGGAATTTATATTAGAATAAACCTTTAATCGTACCATCTGCTTCGATATCCATATTAAGAGCGGCAGGACGTTTAGGAAGGCCAGGCATAACCATTACATCACCGGTACGGCATACGATAAAGCCTGCTCCATTAGCAACGCGAATATCGGATACGGTAATAGTAAATCCTTTCGGTGCCCCTAATAAAGCTGGATTATCAGATAAGGAGTATTGTGTTTTTGCCATACATACAGGTAAACGATCAAGACCCCAATCAGCTAATTGTTTAATTTGCTTTTTAGCTTTATCTGTAAAGATAACGCCATCGCCACCATAAATGGTTTTAACGATTTTATTTACCTTTTCTTCTAAGCTATCTTCTAAATCATATACGAATTTAGGTGTTGGTTTAGAATCTTCAAGCAATTCTACGACCTTTTTCGCCATATCAATGCCGCCTTCGCCGCCTTTTTCCCAACATTCATTGAGCTCTACAGGTACACCAAAGTCATCACAGAGACGAGTCAATTCAGCAATCTCTGCATCGGTATCGGTAGCAAATTTATTAATTGCTACCAATACAGGTACATTGAAGTAACGCATATTTTCGATGGCTTTTTGCAAATTGCTGAAACCTTTTGTAACAGCTTCAACATTTTCAGTGCTAAGTTCTTGTTTAGGCACACCACCATGCATTTTAAGAGCACGCAATGTAGCTACGATTACAATTGTATCAGGGAAAATTTCACCGTAACGACATTTAATGTCAAGGAACTTTTCAGCCCCTAAGTCAGCACCAAAACCAGCTTCAGTAACTACAATATCGCCTAATTTAAGGCCCAACTTTGTAGCTACGATGGAGTTACAACCATGAGCGATGTTAGCAAATGGACCACCGTGAACGATAGCTGGTGTATGTTCTAATGTTTGTACTAAATTCGGCTTTATAGCATCTTTCATAAGAAGGGCCATCGCACCTTGGCAACCAAGTTGATGAACATAAACAGGCTCACCTGCTAAATTACAGCCGATAACGATACGACCAAAGCGTTCTTTTAAATCTTCTAGATCTTTAGCCAAGCAAAGAATAGCCATGATTTCAGAAGCAACAGTAATCATGAAGTGATCTTCTCGTGGGAAACCACACACTTTACCGCCAAGTGCTACGGTAACATTACGAAGGGCACGGTCATTCATATCTAAAACACGAGTCCAAGATAATTGGCGCAAATCGATTTGCAATTCATTGCCTTGATGGATGTGATTGTCAATCATCGCGGACAATAAATTATTAGCTGCTGTAATAGCATGCATATCACCTGTAAAATGAAGGTTAATATCATCCATTGGTACAACTTGAGCGTAACCGCCCCCTGCTGCACCGCCCTTAATGCCAAATACAGGACCTAAGGATGGCTCGCGCAATGTGGCAATAGCATTTTTGCCAATTTTTTGTAACCCTTGTACAAGACCAATGCTCGTTGTAGACTTACCTTCACCTGCTGGCGTCGGTGTAATAGCCGTAACTAACACCAATTTACCAACTGGCTTATCTTCTAAACGTCGAATAGCATCGAAGGAAATCTTCGCTTTATAATGACCATATTGTTCAATATCATCAGGTGTTAAACCGCATTTATCTGCAATGACCTGAATTTTTTCCATTTTATTCTGTTGGGCAATCTCAATATCGCTTAACATAAAGCCTCCTTGGCACCATGGCCATCTATAAACATATTATCTAATATTTACTATTTAATATTAATTGTCTACTGCAGATGTATATTTGTACAACTACAGTAATCTATTATATATGAA
>NZ_DXLG01000093.1 GCF_019414865.1 Veillonella sp. | reverse complement strand
ACTCGCGACCCCCGCCTTGGCAAGGCGGTGCTCTACCGCTGAGCTATTCCCGCATACAGAACCGATAATTAATATAACATAATCATCAATCTGTCGTCAAGAAGAATTTAAGTCTGTCCTGACTGCCCTATAATAATATCAATTTACACATATAGTGTCAATGGTTTTTCCATGAAATTCTCAGTTAATTTTACATAATTGAGCATAAAACATACAAAAAGAGGGATTTAAAACTCCCTCTTTTATATAGATTACTCTTTATTCTTTTGTCTACCTTTACCGGCACCATCTTCAGCCGCTTTAACCTCAGCTTCAACGAAGGTTTTCATATCATTTAACATATGCATAGATGCATCGATAATAGATAGACCCATTGTGGAACCCAATGCTTCATCAATTTGTAAATTGTAGTGTAAACATGGTTTTATTCTAAGGAATCGACATTGTTCCTTATGAATTGGTTCCTCATAGGCAGCTGATGGGAATATATATTCCTTAACTAATGGCTCAATAGTAGCTGCAGCCAATACAGCTGCGCCTGTTACGGCATTATCCAATACTACTGCCATACGGTGACTCGCAGCACCTAAAATAAAGCCAGTTAAAAATGCAATATCAAGACCGCCTGCAATATGGAGCAAATGTAATACCGCATCATGGCGCTCGCTTTCACTCAAAGCAGACCAATCATCAACAGCGATATTAAAACGATCTACAAAGGAATGAATATGAGCCGCTCGCTGTTCAATAGTAGGGCCGCATTCAGTATGAACGAGAATATCGCTAAACTCACATCCTGTGATAGTTGCAGTCGTTACGAGAGAATCAAGGAATGCTCGTTCACCAATATTACCAATAGCAACGACTTGCAATCCATCGTTGTGTAATTTATCAGCATAGGTGAATCCTAACTCTAAAGCGCTCTCTAGTTCCTCTTGAGAAATAGCCGGTTCTACACCAAAGAAATGAGATCCTTTACGAATGACTTGTTGATCAATATATTCTAGATTACTAGTATCTTGCTCAAGACCTACATTTACAACATGTACGTCTGCATTTAACTTAAATGCCGCCCCCTGCGTAGCCGTTCTACCTTCATTGAAACGCTTGATAGCGGCGTAACTTTCACTACCATGCTGACTATTTTGAGGACCATCTACCAAGTGGTCCGACGCCACCACAAGTACGCCATATCGCAAATGATTTGGTTGAGGTTCTGCCAGAATGCCTGCAAAACGCTCAGCTATTAACTCTAATGTTGCAAGGCTATAAATAGGTTTTGTTAAATTATCGATACGTAATCGGCATGCTTCCATGGATGGCGCATGTAATGGTTCAATTGTAAAAGTTCTCATGCCTTACCTCCTGTAACAGCCAAATACATATGAACAGCAAGATCTAGCATTCCCATTTGAATGGAGCCACCAGAGGCCTCACCGAGACATAGCCCTAAATCAACATAGGCTTCAAGGCCTAAATTTTCTAAAGAAGATTTAGCCGCTTTTTCAGCAGATAAATGAGATGCCATTACATAATCCATTGCCTGTGGAACTAATGTTTTAGCAACCAATGCACATGCAGATGTATTAAAACCATCAATAATAACAAGTGCATTATTCGCTGCAGCACCTAGAATAACACCTACGATACATGTAAATTCAAAGCCGCCCACAGAGGATAAAATTCCGATTGCATCATCTTTCGGAATATTTTTATATTTTTCTAATACATCATGCACAATGCGTTGCTTTAATTTTAGACGCTCATCAGAAATATTAGTTCCTCGCCCTGTAGCTTCCTCTGCAGTGAGTCCTGCAAATTTAGCAGTCATAAGAGCACTTGCAGTAGTATTAGAAATGCCCATTTCCCCTACTAAGAAAACATTAAAGCCTTCGTCGATTTTCTCTTTTACAAGACGGATACCTGTTTCAATGCCTTCAATGGCTTGTTCACGTGTCATGGCCGGTTCTTCTACAAAGTTTTTTGTGCCCATACCAAGTTTATGACTACGGAGTCCTGGTACCCAGCTCATGTCTGCATCAATGCCCATATCGATGACTTCCATTTGAGCACCACAGTAATTAGCTAAGGAATTTGCGCCCGCCCCCTTAGGAATTAGGTAGTTTTGTGTCATCCCTACAGTTGTTTCCTTTGGGTACGCACTTACGCCCATATCGGCCACGCCATGATCGGCAGAGGCAATAATCATACAAGGTTTTGGAACCGTTAACTGTTCCTGATTTGTAGCCGCACCATATTGAGCCACCACGTTCACAAGTCGCCCATATTGTTCTACAGATGAACCTGCATTCCAATTATCGATTATATGTTGTTCAATTTCATGACTGCGACCTCTAATAGCGTCACAAGTTTCTTGTAACAAACTCATGGTATCTCCTTAACTAAATAATATGTTAAACGTATATTCTTTACGAACTCTAGTATATACATTATACTGCATAAACCACGTTGCTTCAGCTACATAAATATACATCAAGCTCAAATGAATGTTAATTATTCATTATTAGTACTCTATGAGTGCTAACCAATGTATAGCCTTAGCTAATAATTATTTATCATTAGCTATTCTTTATTTGTCCTGTTAAATATGGTAATTTACCGCGGATTTCTCTTCCTCGTTCAAGATAGGATTCTAAAGCTTGACCTTCATCTTCTTGTGAAAGTATCTCTTTTACCCGTTTGATTTCGGATTCGATTTGTGAAAGACCTTCAATTACATTGTGTCTATTACCGTAAATGATTTCACGCCACATAGATGGTAACCCACCGGCAACACGTGTACAATCTCTAAAGCCCCCTGCAGATAATTTCATGCGCAACTCGCCTAGTTCATCACCACCGGAAACTTGAGTTAAAATGGATGCCAATAAATGTGGCATATGACTCACCATAGCTAAATACGCATCGTGAGCATAGATATCGACGAATTCAATACGTGATCCTACAGCGCGTCCCATTTCAGCTAGTTCTTGAGCAACCTCTTCACTATATACATCAGAGGCCTTATCCTCTAGTACAATCCAACCCATACCTTTAAATAGGTTTTTATGAGATACTTCGTAGCCACCCTTTTCAGAGCCAGCCATAGGATGAACAGACACAAAAATTGTCCCTTTCGGAATAGAATCATATACAGCTCGTACAAAGTTTTCCTTTGCACTAGATACATCAGTCACCACTTGTCCTGGTCTAAAAAGATGTGCCATTTCTGTAAATAGTCTTGCATTTGTATCTGGAGGCAATGAAAATACAACGATATCTGCATTTTCAATCAATGGTTCTACCTCAGTCCAAGCAGCTTTTACCACCCCATCCTGAATGGCCGCATCACAAACCTCTTGGCGACGAGCATACCCTACTACCTCATAATCGGTATAGGCCTTTAAAGCCTTCGCCAACGAACCACCTAATAGACCTAAGCCAATAATGCCTACTGTCTTACTCATATAAACCTACTTTCACAAATAATTAGCCTTACACTCTCTAATGTAAGGCTAACTATATCTACAAACTACTAAAAGTATATTGAAATCGTGTAAATATAAGACTATGCCTCTATGAGGCGTCTATTTTTCCACTTCCCACTATACCAGCGATATACAAATAATAAACCTCGTAAAATTTCATCTACCGCCATGGCAATCCAAATGCCTACGAGCCCCCATTCCCAGTAAATTCCAAATAGATAGGACAATGGTACAGCACATAACCACATGCCAAAAATGCCTACGAGCATCGGTGTTCTAATATCCCCTGCTGCTTGTAAGCAGCCAACCATAACAATATTAACGGCACGACCTAACTCAAGAAAAATCTCAATCAGTAATACATTATGTGCTAACGATAGGATTTCTGGATCCGTAGTAAATATGGATAGTACAATATCACTGGTAATATAAAAGAACGTAGCCAGTCCTACACTAATGGCAATGGCTAACAACATAGAATGCCATACGCGATTTGTCACCTCAGCTTGTCGTTTAGCCCCCATCAGGTAACCCACAATAACTTGAGATGCATTTGCTAATGCTATGGTATATACATAGCAAAGCATGGCAACAACTGATACATACACCTTTGTATTAATAACAGCTAGCCCTAGGATATTGACCATTTTCATAATCGTTGTCTGAGATAACTGATAACTTAAGGTTTCACCACCAGAGGGAACACTGATATTCAGTAAAGACTTAACCGTATGCCACGGGAATGGTTTTAAAAATTTGAAGCTCACCTCTAAAGTAAGCAACTTCTTAAAGGTATAGCCGATAATTACGAGGCCTACCACCTTAGATAACCAGGTAGAAATTGATACCCCTAGTACACCAAGGCTTGGTATGGGACCATGACCAAATATTAATACATAGTTAGTTGTGATATGGATAACATTCATAACTAACGCGATATACATAGTAACACGCGTTAATGAATGGCCTCTAAATACGGCAACCAGCGCATAATACATAGCCTGAATCGGTAATCCTGCGGCCACAATGGTCGTATATATCGACGTATCACTCATCGTTTCGGGAGGTATACCTAGCCATGTAAAAATCCATTCATGACAGGTGATAAAGAATACGGCCGCAACAGATGAAAACAAAAAGTTCAACACCAAACTGACCGTACATACCTCAGATAGCTTAGACTGATTCTTAGCCCCTAAATACTGGGCAATCAAAATCGTCGTAGCTGTACTCATAACAATGATGAGCATAATAAAGATATTTAAAATTTGATTGGCATTAGCCACAGCTGCTACCGCTTGAGGAGAGTAGTGACTCATCATCACTTGGTCTATATTACCTACTAACAGCTGTAGGAACACTTCGATAAATATAGGCCAACTCAAAGTCCAGATGGACAAGCTAATCCCTTTTTCATAAGACTTCATAGTATCCCCTTATATACTAATGTCAGATTTTATAGTATGCCCTTCATATACTAACGTCCAATTGCCTATCCCTTAAAAGAAAACGCCCTTAGCTTTTTCTTTAGTTTCTTGATCAGCAATAAATGGAATTCTTGTAGTTCTACCTTCTTTGGCCGCTACAATCTTTTTAAATGGGAATTCAAAGATTTCTCTATTCCAAGTATTTACAGCATCATTATACAACGTTCTAGCTGCAGTAATTTCTTTTTGTAAGTAAGAATTTTGTTGCATTGCATCACGAATTGTATCTTGGCTTTGTAATTCTGGATAATTTTCTATAGCTACGTTGAGAGCTCTTGTAGCCTTGTTAAGTTGTGCATTCACATCACTTCTAGATGCTTCAGAAAAATTACCACTTCTATACTTAGCAATGTCTACAAGGATATCCTTATCAACTTCAATAGATTTTTCCACAAGTTTAGCCGCATTAGAAAGAATCACAACACGTTGCTCCATATAGTTATCAATTTCGGATGCAGCATTTTGAATTCTTTGTTCCATCATATTAAACTCTGAGCTAATTTGTTTTAATCGCCACCATGGATAAATCAATACAATGGCGCCAATAATAGATACTAGATACTTGTCTATAACTATGCCTAAAACGATACCGATAACACCAACTGCCATAAGGATCGTTGGAAGAAGTTTTTCAAAGCCACTAGTTTCAACAGGGATTACCTTAGCGATAACATGCACATCTCTGCCTTCAGACATAATTTCCGGATTCATTTCGTCGAGTTGGTTAGCCATTTTGGGTACCTCCAAATTCTTTGTAAATAGTATTTAATAAATCGTCGAGAGACTGATTTTGTCGATATAGTTTACCTGCCATAAAGTGATCGTATGCAAAAGACCTATCTCTATTATTGTCAGATTTTTGATACTGATCTAGACCTTTAATATGATTAAAATCCTCTCCAGCAGATTTAATTTCTGAAACCTCTATCAATTCTTGTTTTGTAACAGGAACATACTCGTCCCAGCGGACTGGAACATAATAGGTTCTACCATTACCAGCTCGTACAGGTACTTGATCTACGTGTTCGATGGCCCTATAAGAATAGGCATCTACCTTAATTACCTCAGAGTCACCTTCATTTTTATGGTGGCTAGTCTTAAGAATTGTTTTTACATTATTTCGCTGAGCCGCATCAGGAGGAACAAATAAATTAAGTCCCATTTTATTTGCTAGCATTTCTGTAATGTAATCATTGTATTTGAAATTATAAGATTTGCCATAAATATAATCATTAGAAGCCATTTGTTGATACACAGGAATCGCTAAAATTGGTAGGAATGAGAAATACATGTGATCAAAGTAACTGCAGTTG
>NZ_DXLG01000092.1 GCF_019414865.1 Veillonella sp. | reverse complement strand
CATCTATTAATATGGTCATCATAAACATATATGCTATAATTTAATAAATATATTTTACACGATATAGTAAAGTTATTATATCGTTATATTACATATATAACAATCTAAATCTAGGGAGACTTATATGTTCAACAATCCATATGAAGCACCACAAGAGCTTGCAACAGGAGGTCATGTAACGAAAGAATTAAATTCCGTTACAGTACACTTTGACGACATCCATTATGCCTTATCTAGTGGTCAACTCAATGGTGGGTATCACCATACGTTAGCCGTACGAAATCAACAATTAACTTATCAGATTGAAACAGAAAAAGATTTACCTGGTGGATCTGTAGCAAATTATTTAGCCCAAGAATTCGAGCATATCGATACACCTGTTCATTTTAGTACAGCACTGCTCACCTCTGCTACAATGAACCTTCACGCATACGCCAAGGTCGAGGAACACGATACGATTGTGGAGACCATCGTTACTGCAGGCTATGAAAAAACAGCCCATCGTGCAGGAACAGGCTATTGCTACGAAGAGCGAGATGGTAGTTTTATAGTACCTGGTACCATTAATATTCTTGTCTTTACAAACAAGGCATTAACAGATAGTGCCATGGTGAAAGCCATCATGACAATTACGGAGGCTAAAACCGCAGCCCTCCAAGATTGGGGTGTTGAAAGTGTACGCCTCTATCCATTTATCAACGAAGATATTCCTGATGCCATCACAAAAGAACGCAAGACTTCTGCTACAGGAACATCCACAGATGGCATCATTCTCACCATAGATACAAATGGTGATGTGTTAACGGACGCCGGCTCCTTCTCCCTATTTGGAGACACATTGGCTAAAGCGGTTTATGTAGGTATACAACGAGCCTTAGAAAATGCTATTGGCGCCGAATAAAAAATACGCATTCTAGGCGAAATAAAAAACCGCACATCCTAAGCGATCGTGATGTGCGGTTCATTGCATATAAAACTGTTACACATAGTATAATACTTGAAAATGAATATCAAATTAAGATTTGAGAGTTTTTCTCAAATCTTTTTTATTTTCTAATCAATATTCATAGAAAAACTGTTGTAACTTTTTAAGATTTTTAGTTTTTGTAAGCCCCAGCATCAATAAAATGCGAGCTTTTTGTGGACTCAATGTATCACTTACGAGATAGCCTGCTAGTGCATCCTGTGGTACAGCAGATACCATGCCACTCCCTGTACGAGAGGCACGTACAGTTGGGAATGCTGTATTTTGTGTTATTTGACGTACATTTTGAGGAATTGTACCATGACCCAATCCAGTCAAGATGAGTCCATCAGGATTAGTGGCAACTACACTCATTGGCACCATGTCATCCATACCACCATAGCAAGTCAAAATGACTACACGAGGCAATTCCTTAAAGCCATGTACAGCAAAGATGGATTCTTTCGTATGACGACGAGTAGAGGCTTTATAATAATGAGCTACACCATCCTGGACGATACCAAGATGCCCTACTAATGGACTGTCAAAGGTAGCCACATTAGTTGTATTCCGTTTGGACACATCACGCGCCCCATCAACATAGCCATTTAGAACAACAAGCACACCTTTACCTACAGATGCAGGTGTTCTTGCCACTTGAATCGCTTGTAATAAATTAATAGGACCATCTGCACTAATTGCCCCAGCAGGTCTCATCGAGCCAGTAATAACGATGGGTTTATCTGTATGAACAGTAAGATTAAGAAAATAAGCTGTCTCCTCCATGCTATCTGTTCCATGAGTAATAACAACACCGCCTATAGCCTCTTGATTTACTAATTCTTGTACTAACTTAGATAAATCCAACCAATGCTGGACAGTAATATCGGAACTTTCAATATTACTAAACTGAGTATATGTATATGGACCATATGGTTCTGTGCCTGGTACGGAGTCTAAAATTTCATCGAGGCCTAGTACACCTGCAGTATAGCCCGTCAAATCTGTATCGGATGCGCCTTGTCCAGCAATTGTACCGCCCGTACCAATCAACGCAATTTTTGTCTCCATATTACCTCCATCATAAAATACATAAGAAATAGTAAATCTTTTGTTAATCAACATTAGCATGAATTAGACTAGCTAAAACAAGTCCTCTCTCAACATTGTGGGTGAAAGGACGGTATCAATTCTAATTTATGCTTATTAATACGATTTAAATAATCAATACGTTCTTTCGTTTCAGGATTTTCTATCTCTCCAGTTCTAATATATCGATCTAATACAGCATAGGTAAATCCTAATTTATCCTCATCAGATAGACCGCTGAGTCCATCACTAGGCGTCTTATCTACAAGATATTTTGGAATATCAAGTAGGCGACCTATTTGGCGCACCTCTTCTACGACAAGATTGGCAAGAGGACTAAAATCCCCAGCACTATCGCCATATTTTGTAGAATACCCTACATAATCTTCAGATTCATTACATGTATTAGCTACGCGTGCCCCATTTGGCAAATTTTGCCCTACTGCATATAGCGTTGTCATGCGAAGACGCGGTGGTGTATTAATTCCTGCATCCTTGGATATATCAGTTCTACCAGTAACTGCTTTATAACCTTCACCTTGAATGATAGCGTTCGTCAAAGCTTCATAGGCAGTTCCAATATTCACTATGATATGTGGAATCCCCAAATGTGCTACTACAGCCTTGGCATCATCGATATCAGACTGAATTCCATTCGGCATAAGAACACCTACTACGCGTTCTGCCCCAAGCGCTTCTTTACATAAAGCAGCTACAATTGTGGAATCCTTACCACCTGAAATACCTACTACGGCGCTACAGCTAGGTCCATTTTGACTAAAGTAATCTCGAATCCATTGAACGAGAGCCTCTTTTGTTACTTCTGGATTGTCTAACATAAGCCCTCCTATTTCTTCCGGAAAATACGATTTAATAAATCCATTTTCATTTGATAGTATCCTGGACTCATATCAAGGTAATGACGATGTGGATTTTCAAAGCGCTGTTCTTCTAACCAAATTTCGCGGTCTAGTTGGTCTTTAACGTATTGACGAAGCTCTTCTAGTGTCGGCAATTTTACGATAAGCTTGCCATCTTTAATAATGAGTTGTTTCATCTCTTTAAAGGTGCAATTTTCAAAGTACAATTCACGCCATGGTTGTTCTGGATCGATATAACGATATGGTTCTGTCGTATCTGGTACCTCTTCTAACAATGTTAATAAATCTGCAATGGCACGCCCTTTATCATTGTATACGCGATACACCTTTTTAAAACCTGGGTTCGTAATCTTTTCAACAGATTCAGAAATCTTGATGCGAGGCTCCCACACACCATTCTTTTCAACACCAGCAATCTTGTATACGGCGCCAAATACAGGATCGCTCTTAGAGGTAATCAGTCTTTCACCTACACCAAAGATATCAATAGGACCACCCTGTCCCAATAAAGAGGTTATTGTATATTCATCAAGACTATTGGAAGCCATAATTTTGCAATCTTCTAAGCCTGCCTTGTCAAGCATACGACGAGCTTTTTTAGCTAAGTAAGCAAGGTCACCAGAATCAAGGCGTATACCTTTTAATCGTTTTCCCATAGGTTCTAATACCTCTTTAGCTACTTTAATAGCATTAGGAACCCCAGAGTTTAATACATCATAGGTATCAACAAGGAATACAGCTCCATCCGGATACACTTCAGCGTAAGCTTTGAAAGCTTCGTATTCAGAGTCATGATACATAACCCAACTATGAGCCATGGTACCACTCACAGGAATACCAAATTGTTGGCCTGCTAAAACAGTCGCCGTAGACTGTACCCCACCAATGTAGGCTGCTCTCGCACCATATACAGCGGCATCCACATTATGAGCTCGACGAGCTCCAAAGTCGGCTACTACACGCCCATCCGCAGCACGAACGATGCGATTAGCCTTTGTAGCGATAAGGGACTGATGGTTCATCATAGTTAGCACTGCAGTTTCTACGATTTGTGCATCTATGAGAGGGGCTACGATGGTTATAACTGGTTCGTTTGGATAAATAATAGAACCTTCTGGGAACGCATATACATCACCAGTAAAGGAAAAATCTTTAAGATAGTTTAGAAATTCCTCACTAAAGATCCCTTGATTCCGTAAAAAATCGATATCACTTTCATCAAAGTGTAGATTTAAAATGTACTCAACGATTTGTTCAAGACCACCAAAAATGGCAAAGCCACCCTTATCTGGATTGCGTCTAAAGAACACATCAAAAGCGACGCGATCCGTATTTTCATGTTGTGTAAAATAGCCGTGTGCCATGGTCATCTCATAAAAATCCATGAGCATACTAATATTGCGACTGTCGTGTTGCATCGGTTCACCAACCTTCTAAAATCTAATGGAGTTAATCAATCGTTAATCGTATATCCTCATTATACATTATTATTCCTATATAGCCAGTACATACATATATTACAGATTTCATTAACTATCCTAATAATCATTCTTATGATATAACTATATATATACTAACTATTTATATATTCCATATATATGTCATAGATGTCGGTGAAAGTTATCACTGGAATGAACTCTTTTATTAGTATTACAAATTCAGATACTAATAAAAACACTAAGTATTCCGTATAATCAATCAACATATATATCTATTATTTACATGAGAATGAAAGGAACCATTATGGAATCAATCGTTCAAGCAAAACGCGTATTAGAAATATTTAAAGAAATGAGCCAAATTCCTCGTGAATCAGGAAACGAAAAAGGCATCAGCGATTATATCGTAAACTTCGCTGAAAATTTGGGGCTTGAGGTTCATCAAGACGATCAATTTAATGTAGTCATCAAAAAGCCAGCATCTCCAGGTTATGAAAACCGACCTTCTATCATCTTACAAGGTCATATAGACATGGTGTGTGTTCGTGATCACGACTCTAACCATGACTTCACTAAAGACCCAATTGCCAATATCATCGAAGGCGAATGGATGCATGCAGACCACACTACACTAGGTGCGGATAACGGCATGGGTGGTGCGATGATGCTTGCCATCCTCGAAGATGATAGTCAACAACATGGACCTATGCAATTATTGTTCACCACAAATGAAGAAACTGGCATGGATGGCGCTTTCGCCATTAAAGAAGGCCAAGTAAGTGGCGATTACTTACTCAACCTCGATACAGAGGTAGAGCACGACTTCACTGTTAGCTGTGCTGGCGGTTGCCATGTTCACGTAAATATTCCATTATTGCGCGAAAACAACCAACCTGGTTATGATGCAGGCTTATCTTTTACCGTAACAGGCCTTAAAGGTGGTCACTCAGGTATTGAAATCAATGAACAACGGGCTAATGCTAACCAAGTGTTAACACGTGTACTCTATGATATTCAACAACAATATCCTGTATGCTTAGCATCCTTTGAAGGTGGCGTAAAACATAATGCCATTCCTTCTAAAGCAGTTGCTGTATTATCCGTACGCGCTGAAGATGTAGCGGCCATTAAGACATTAATCGCCTACCAAGAAAAGCAATATCTCCATGAATATGGTATCCAAGATCCAGGTCTTACATTTGTTGTAGAAGATGTCGCTACTCCTGATGTAGTCTATGCAGATGACACAACAGAAGCTCTTATTACTTACATCTATCTTGCACAAGATGGTGTTCATTCTGTAAGCAAATCTATCCCAAATCTTGTAGAAACTTCTAACAACATCGCTATCGTACGCGAAAACGAACATACTATTGAAATACTCATTTCCATCCGTAGCTCCAATAGCAACAGTCTTGAATTCTTGGCTAAGAAAATGATGTTACTTGCGAAAACACTAGGTGTATCTGCAGAGCGTACTGGTGGTTATCCTGCATGGGAATACGATAAAGGCTCCAAACTTGAAGAACAAGCTATTTCCTTACATAATGAAATGTTTGATACACCAGCTAATGTAAACGCTATTCATGCAGGTCTTGAATGCGGCTTGTTGAAAGGCGTATTACCAAATACCCAAATGATTAGCTTTGGACCTACTATCGTAAGTCCACATACACCAATGGAACGCGTTCATTTACCATCCGTTGAAAACGTATATGTATACCTCAAAGCATTGTTAGCTAAGTTACAATAAAGTTACAATAAACATACAATATTAAATAATGACTATATACTTTATATATAATTTGGTATACTAAAAGTAATCTAATTAGAGATTTATATAACGAATTCTCTTCCCCCCCTCCTATGAGGGCTTCAGTCAACTCTTCCCGACTGAACCTTCTATAGGAGGGATTTTTTTATGTTTTTCAAAAAATATAAAATTAATATATATTCAAACAAGAGTATTCATTCATATATGAAGAAATT
>NZ_DXLG01000091.1 GCF_019414865.1 Veillonella sp. | reverse complement strand
CTGACATACGATATAGTTCGAGAGTAACTATATACATAAAAAGGCATGCCGCTGAGAGACGAGAGAAGGGTGGTATGCCTTTTTTGTATGTCTAATTTCTGAAATATAAAATTTTATTAAAATAGTACTGTTTGCAAGTTTAAGGAATGGACTAAAACCTCCTTATGTAATACAATGTATTACACAAGGAGGTGCTTTATATGGCAAATATTTCAGTCCGTTTAAATGAACAAGAAGAAGAGTTATTTAAAACATATGCTGAGTTTATGGATGAAACACTTTCTACTCTCTTTAAGAAGGCTTTACTAGAAAAGATTGAAGATGAATTTGATCTTAAGGTAGGTCAAAAAGCATTAGCAGAATATAAGCAAGATCCTGTTACTTATTCTGTGGCGGAAATGCGTGCAAAATATGGCTTATAAACTTGAGTTTTCTAAACGGTTTGACAAGCAATTTTCTAAACTCGATAAATCAACGCAACGATATCTCTTTAATTGGCTTATTAAGAACGTAGATAATGTAGAAAATCCTAGATATTCAGGAAAATCACTGACAGGTAATAAGACGGGGCTGTGGCGTTATCGCATTGGTAATTATAGAGTCATTGCCGATATTAATGACGGTAGATGTGTTATTTTAGCCTTAGAAGTGGGGCACCGAAAAGATATTTACAAATAGAGGATATACCATGAAATACTTACGTCGTGAACTTAATCAAGTGGAAAAAGAATACTTAAAACAATTTGGACCAGACTCCTTGGACCGTGTCGTTCTTCACGATCCAAATACAAAGGATAAACAAGAAGTACAAGATACGATTGATATTCTAAAAGACGCTATAGCTAAGAACAAACCTCTAGAACAAGTTCCAGAGGATATGTGGAAACTTATTGAGTTTTAAAGTATGGTCATTAATCCAGAACAAACTAGAGTAATTTATTTCCTCCATACAGTACAATAAAAATAAAACAAAACAAAACTAAAGGCACATTGTTAAATGAATGCTTTTCCTAATATAAGGAGAAATTCAATAACAATGTGCCTTTATGTTATAGGTTGTAGAGTTCTGGTTTGCGATCTCTAAAGATATTAATTTTATTGCGAATGTCTTCGACTACGGTAAGGTCGATGTCTATGGAAGCAATGCCTTCGTTAGTGTCCATTTCGAGTAGGTTGGTACCCCATGGATCATAGACGGCAGAGTGACCTGTACTTTGAACGCGACCTACTGTGCCACAGCCGTTTACGGCACAGACAAAGAATTGGTTTTCTATGGCTCGTACTTCATTGAGTACTTGCCAATGACGTAAACGCATCGTAGGCCATTGAGCAGGCACAAATAATAATTCTGTACTTGGCAATGCAGCCATTCTTACGAGCTCAGGAAAACGAATATCATAACAGATGACAGTACTGCAAGGGATTCCGTCTAGCTCGAAATGTGTAGTATGAGTACCGCTAGCAAAGTATTTGTCTTCTTTGGCAGGGCTAAAGCCATGCATTTTGGAATATTCACCTACGAGGGAACCTTCACGATTGTATGCATAAGATGTATTGAATACTAGATCATCTTTTGCTACAGCCACAGATCCGCCTACGATATTCACCTTGTGTTCTTTTGCAAAGGCGGTGAGCAATGATTTTGTTCTTTCCCCATTTCTGTCGGCAATCGTAATTAAATCATCTGATGGGTGAAAGCCTGTGTTCCAAGTTTCAGGTAAAACAATAATATCAGGATTTTCTGTAAGTGATTGAGTGAGTAACTCTTGAACGCGATTGTAGTTATATTCTACGTCGTTTACGTGGACATCCATTTGTATGAGAGTAAGACGTTTTTTCATGGTAAATCCTCTGTGTATTTAAATAGTATAGTTTACGCTATATAGTATATAATTAAAATATTATAGCATTATTGAGAGTATTACAACATGACAATGATAATAGTTTAAATACTATTCTTTTGTAGGAATGGATAGAATGGATTTAGATAGTACTAGATGTACAGGAAATCATTGGCATAGGTATTCTAGATGAGCCTATGTATCCTAGACCTAGAAAATCGATTGATGAGGTACTAGTAAAGCGTTAGTTTTTTACTAATCTTCATAGAAATGTTATAATATTCTGTATATAATTGTGTTCTAAAAGAGGAGGACCTATGAAACGGATTCCATTGGTAACACTATTAGTTGTCGCATTGACAATGGTTTTAGCAGGATGTGGACTGCTTTCACAAAAAACAGAGCCCACTAGTTCAGCGCCACCAGTAAAAGAAGTCAAAATGGTACATCCATCGGGTATTCCTGTTCTTATGTATCATAAAATTGGCGACGATAAAGATAATGATGCGGTTATTCGTGAGGATTTATTCAGAGAACAAATGAAGTTCCTCAAAGATAATGGCTATAATCCACTAACGATGGATCAACTATATGACTATGTCGTAAATGGTGCAGCAGTACCTGAAAAACCAGTTGTATTAACCTTCGATGATGGCTATGCAGATACGTATTCTATCGTGTATCCAATCATGAAAGAGTATGGTTTTGCAGCCACTGTGTTTATCAATCCTGGCGATGTAGGCACTCGGTTAACTTGGGATCAAATTCGTGAAATGCATAAGAATGGTATCACTATTTCTAATCATGGGTTCCAACATATCGAAATGGGCCAATTGTCTGAAGCTAAACAAATAGAAAATATTACAAAGGCTCAAGAAGCCCTCGCGAAAGAAGTAGGTATCAAGGATAATCCTTGGTTCTGCTATCCTTATGGAGATAAAAATGAATTCACCGATGCTGCCACTAAAAAAGCAGGCATCAAAATGAGTATGGCTATGAAATCTGGCTGGGCTCATACAGGTGATAATCCATATAACATATTGCGTGTTTGGGTTGGTAATGCTGTTGATATCAAACATTTTGAAGAACGCATTAGTACCGAACATTTCACTGATTTATAAGGAGAAATACATTGTTCAAAAAGAATTGGGTAAAGTTCATCATCATGGTGTTCTTATTTACCGTTGTAACCTCACCATTCGTGGTGCTCTTTGGACCATTTAATAATGTAAAGCGCGCTGTTATTGGTGCTATATTGCAATCTCGCCATCCTCATTACATTACATGGCTATTCAGTGAAGATGAATTGCAATCTATTTTGGGCACAGTTGGCGTTGTTAAAAGCCAAGATTTGTTCAAGTTTAATGCTCGTGAAGATAAGAGTTTAAACCTTGAAAAAATTCAGTCTGCTCGCTATGTAGGCTATATTCTTGAAATTCCAGATCCTCGTCGTATCGAAGTCGGTACAGCTGCTAATATTCAAGAAAAAGGCGATACTACAAGTAATATTGCGAAGATGAATAATGCGGTAGCTGCTATCAATGGCGGTGGTTTCCATGATCCAAATGGTACTGGTACAGGCCGTTTGCCTTATGGTTTTATTTTGCATGATGGTGAATATGTTATCGGTAAGGATGTAGGCCCTGACGAAGCGGTAGACTTCGTAGGTTTCTCTAAATCTGGCAACCTTATTGCAGGTAACTATGACAAAACACAACTTGGTGATATGAAAGCTATGGAAGGTATTACCTTTGGCCCACCTCTTATCGTAGATGGTAAGAAGATGATTACCGAAGGCGATGGTGGCTGGGGCGTAGGTCCACGTACTGCTATCGGTCAAAAGAAAGATGGTACAGTACTATTCCTCGTAATCGATGGTCGTCAACCAGGTTATTCTCTTGGCGCTACATTACGTGACGTACAAGATATTCTCTATGAAAAAGGTTGCTACATTGCAGCGAATTTAGATGGCGGTTCTAGTTCTACACTATACCTCAATGGGAAAGTAGTAAACAAACCAGCCGATTTATTAGGGGAACGCATGATCCCAACGGCGTTTATCGTGAAATAGGAGGACACATGAAACCTTTTACGCGTGTACTGAGCGCCTTTGCGGTAGGTATTCTTCTGCAAGGTGGGGTATACCTATACCTTGATCAATATATGTTTGCACCGACTACAGATTTTAATGTAGCCGGCGCTTCTAAGGATGATACTAAAAACTTCCCTGATATTAAGGAAGGTACTAAGTATGTATCTTATGACCGTCAGTTTATGGCGGTTGTTACTGAAAGCTCTTTGAAAATTTATAAGGCTAATGAAAGCAAGCCTACAACGATTGATTTGAAGGGTCGCTCTATTAGTTACTTTAGTTGGATGCCTGACCGTAATTATGCCATCATGGGTCTATATGACTCTAGAGAGGTTGTTATGGCTCGTCTCAATGCGGATGATCCTGAACATGAAGTAGATACAAAACTTGAAGACTTGCCTCGTAATAGTAAAATCGTAGATGCTGCGTATTCTGAAGCGACGAATGTTGTGTACATGAAGGTAAAAGTTCAAGAAAACGCATATCGTATTTATCGTACTGATGCGAACTATGATACGCGTCGCGTTTATATGCAGGCTACGGATATTGGCCATATTGGCGTATTCTATGATGAAGATAGATTCTTCTATGATAACGTTAAAACTGGTGATATCTTCATGTTTAACGGCATTGAAGGTGGTTGGCGTGTAATTAATCCACCAGGACGTTTCCGTCTAATTGGCGTTGATATGGATAAAACTATCTATATTGCTCGCGTGGATGAAGATAATAATGCCCTAACTGTTTATACAGGTAAATTGGGTGTAGGCTTCAAACCAGTTTATAAATATAATCATCCTACTACATTCAATGAATTGACATTGTCCGATGTAAAAGACATTATCAAGAATGGTAGCGACGAAACTACAAAGGTGACAGAGGATGATACTTCATCTAAATCATCTAGTGATAGTAAAAAGAAATCTTAAGAAAAGGCCTTTATAATGATTCATTATAAAGGCTTTATTCCTATACTAGTTTGTACTATAAGGATATATATGAATATATTATTTGTACGACTCAGCTATATAGGGGATATACTACATGCCACACCTGCTGCGCGCTGGATTAAAGAGCATTATCCAGAGGCAAAGCTACATTGGATTGTAACACCTAGTATGGTAGAACTTTTACAGGGAAATCCCTATGTAGATGAAATCATTCCATGGGAACGGGATGAATACGAAGCACATTCTAAAAAACTACATATTCCAACGATGTGGCGCATGTGGTGGGAGCTTAGAGATAAGTTGAAACCATATAAATTTGATGTGGCTGTGGATGTACAAGGGCGACTCATAACAGGGCTCGTTTTATTAGCATCAGGTGCACCTATTCGCCTTGGCCTTGGTGGTACAAAAGAACTAAATTGGCTGTTTACAAACTACAAAGCAAAGCCAAGTACGGATCATGTTATTAAGCGATATATAGAGGTAGCAGAATTACTGAATACTGCCGTTACAGAGCATAGTGACCTAAATGTATCCAGTGCTGTTTCTGAGGATAATGTAAAACCTTGTATAGCAAATGGGGTAACTGGTAAAAAGCTATACCACATGGACTTTTTTGTGCCACCTAATTTGCATGTTTGGGCAGAAGAACAGTGGAAATCAATTAGTTATGACACATCTTTGGAGCGTAGCAAAGTAGAAAAGCCACTACGCGTAGGTCTTGTGTTAGGCACGTCCTGGGCGACGAAAGAGTGGCCTCAAGAGAAATGGTATTCTCTTATTAAATCCCTTCAGTATAGAGCTAATTTTGTTTGTCTAGGTGGTCCAAAGGAGGCTACTCAATACAAACCATTGATGGATTCCTTAACAGCTGATGGCCTTGATAAAATTATGCTAAATATGCTGGGGAAAACCACACTTCAAGAGGTAGGGGCTTTAATTGAAAGTTGCGATGTAGTAGTGACTGCTGATACAGGATCATTACATATTGCATTGGCTTTAAATAAACCAGTAGTAGCATTATTTGGCCCTACGGATCCTAAACTGTGGGGTCCATTAACGGGAAACTTTAAGGTTCTTGTTAATGATGAGTTAGATTGCTTAGGTTGTCGTAAACGACGTTGTCCTAAGCCTGATCAATATTGTATGTCTGGTATTGACTCAGTACGCGTGAAAAAGGCGATTTTCGAATTGATAGGAGATAAACATGGCAAAGTTTAAAATTCAAAAAGGTTTATCCGATGCGGATATGATGAAAAACTTTAAAGATACTGAAAATTTTGAAGATACTATGCTAGATATGGAACGTTCTGCAAAGAAACCTGTAGTACATCAAAGTCCAAAACAAAAGGAAGATGCATTTTATCGTGAATTCCTTACAGATAAGGTAGAAACATTAATTGGTAAAATGTTGCTCGACATTAAGATGGAATACTTTAAAGAAGGGGAAGGGGACTTCTCTATCCAAGTCAAAAGAACCTAATTCATTTTCCATAGAAATTGGCTTAGC
>NZ_DXLG01000090.1 GCF_019414865.1 Veillonella sp. | reverse complement strand
ATATAGTAGAGTGTACTTGCATATAGAATTGTGATTTATTTTATTAAATGCCTGTTATATATGCCCTATAATAGATATATACTAATTAGGAGGTAAGACATGAAGTCTATTGTCATATATTCATCCCTTACGGGAAATACTAAACAAGTAGCTGAGGCTATTACTAGCGTATTACCAGCAGGCACACCATGTGTATCTATGAAAGAATTGCCCATCGATGTATCATCTTACGATCTTGTGTTTGTAGGATTCTGGGTGGATAAAGGAACAGCAAATAAAGAGGCTCGTGATGTACTCGGTACATTACATAATCCTCATATTGCTTTGTTTGCTACGGCTGGTGTACCACCGCAAATGGCACATGCTAAGGAGAGTTTAATCAATGCAGCAAACTGTTTACCCGATGGCGTAGAGCCTGTAGGCACCTTTATCTGCCAAGGTAAGGTAGATCCTAAGGTCATCGAAATGATGTATAAAATGTTCCCGAAAGGGCATAGCCATGGCCAATCTGCTGATCGCGATGCACGTCACAAACAAGCTGCAGTACACCCAAATGAAGACGATTTTAAAGCGGCCCAAGATTTTGCCAAAGATATTCTAGCCAAGTTAGATCAATGAATAAAAGCAGTACCCCTGTGGGGTACTGCTTTTGTACTATTACAATATTATATTGTGCCTACTATTACAATAAGATATTGTTTCTTTATTATATTTATGATTATGGAATCTTAGTTATATAGTACATTAAATTTAAGTTTACGTGTATCGAATTGGTTTATGAAGTACGATGTAATCAATAGTTTGTATCCAGTGCCTTCTATAATGACAGGATCGATGGTTGTTTTATCGACGGTAAGGAACTTATCATAAATATGATGAACCTCTGTTACTCCATTTGGTAGAGATACCTCTAAATCAAGGCCTTTGTTGAGGAACTTGAAGGAGATGGAGTCGAAGTTGGCAGATTCTACTTCGTATTCCTTAAGGTCTCTTTCGTAGACTATTAATTCGATGTTTTCAATGTATTTATCGTAGCCTGCAATAGAGATAACCTTTGGTGCAGACAAAGCATCAAAATTGATATACTCGACGCGTCTGCCGTTTGTTGGGTTGGTATCTGGCAGTTTTAAATCATCTACAGGGACATATGGTGTGCCATAGTCCGTGAAGTTAGGATCAAAGGTAGCAGCTATTGGTAGGCTTGCATGCCATTTGCCATCGACTTTAGTATAGGTCACAAATTCACGATACGTTGTATAGCCTATGAATGGCGTCAAGAGAACAGCACCTAAGGCAAGAGCCATAACAGTTGTGTGTACAGAAGGTTTTAAACCCTTCACAAGAGAATATACATTATGTATTAAGAAGATTAGATTGAATGCACTTACGTAAATCGTATTGAGCCAGAGAACTGGTTCATTAATCACACGTTTACCGATAAGAACTAAGCACAGTGTAGTTAGCGTAATGAACAAGAAGCATAGGATTTGCTGTGTTCTGCTACTTTCACTAGATCTAAAGCTAGCCAAGTAGAATAGGTAGAAAATGGTTACATACGGATAGTAGGTATAGAAGAAACGCGTATCTTCTCGAAGCCCTAACAGAATCAAGACTAAATAGATATTAGCTAGAATGCCTGTAATAATCGACGCCTTAGGCAAGATGATGCCGAATACAACAGTAAAAAATGAGTTTGGCGCTGGAGGACCTGCGGGATCCTCTTTGTAAGAACATACCATAGATAGACAAATGAATATATTAATGGATGCGAGTACCTTAAAAATGGTTTCTTCAAAGTTGAATGGTTGTTCCACGATGATGAAGAAGAACCATAAACTCATGATGATAACAATGTTATATAGCGTAGACGTAACAAGGGTGATGCCAATCCGTTTGATGCGGTTAATGATTTCACCGATGTAGTGTTCACCAGGCGATGTGAAATACAAGGCAATCATGGAGTACAGCCATAGGTACGATATGTTTTCCGTAGCTAGTTCAATACCTCGCACATAGCCGTAGCTTTTGTGAATTATATAAAGGCCAACGCTGATTCCGATACTTACTAAGGTATATAAAATGGAAAACTTTCGAGCCCTTGTTATATAGCTTTGTAATATAACAATAAAGAAATACAGTGAGTATAGCTTAATGTCGATTTCGGCAAACCAATCTTGTTCAATATATAACGGTATACATGAAAATATGGCAATTAATGCCAGTAATATAGGCGACTGCGTTGCTAGGTCCCGCAGCGAAGACCATACATGTTTAATGGCAAATTTCATAGATGTTCTCTCCCTCTATAAATATAAATATAAATACCCCTCTTATTATTAGTATACCTGTTTTCTGGTGAAAGCCCTATGAGGTTTTACATGCTTTTAAATATCCTTTACAATAACACTAAGAACTAGTTTTCAAAGAAAAGAGGTTATCACATGGAATTCTCTTATTTTTTACCTGTAAACATCCAATTCGGTTGGAATAAAGTAGATAATGTTGCTGATTTTGCTGCACCGTATGGTAAGAAAGCACTTATTGTAACTGGTCGTACTAGTGCCAAAAAATCTGGTTTATATGACCGGGTGGTAGCAAAGCTTGATGCAGCTCATATCGGTCATGTATTGTTTAATCAAGTGGATGCCAATCCATTGACCACAACTGCCTTAGACGGCGCTGCATTAGCTAAATCTGAAAGCTGTGATATGGTTATTGCTATCGGCGGTGGTTCCATCATGGACTGTGCCAAAGGGATTGCCTTTATGGCGGTGAATAAAGGCGATATTAACGACTATATTTTCAATCGTAAAACAAGTGATAATGCGCTGCCTCTTATTGTTATTCCAACGACTTGTGGTACCGGCTCTGAAGGCAACGGTTTTGGTGTTCTTACTAATCCTGAAACAGGTGATAAGAAATCCTTACGCTGCAATGCTATTGTGCCAAAGGTTTCTATTGTAGACCCTGCTGTAATGGGTACAATGCCACCTCATGTATTGGCATCTGTAGGCTTTGATGCACTATGCCACAACATCGAGGCGTACACATCTAAAACGGCGCAACCTTTTACCGATGCGTTAGCTCATTATGCTGTAACCTTATTAGCACAATACCTTGTACCACTATATAAACATGTGAAAGCAACGGCGGAAGGCAAACCAGCTGTTCTCAACGAAACTCAACTTACAAAAGCTTGGGAGTCCGTTACATTAGCTAGCACAATTGGGGGCATGGTTATTAACACAGCTGGTGTAACATTAGCACATGGTATGGAACATCCAGCCAGTGGCCTTAAAGATATTACCCATGGTGTAGGCCTTGCTATTATTGAACCTGTTGCGGTGGAATATACATGGAGTGCAAACCCTGATAAATTTGGTGTCTTAGCTCGGATATTTAACCACGGAGATGGTTCCGAACTAGGCGAAGCATTACGCTTAATCGTACATGACCTAGGCCTTACTACAAACCTTACAGAATTAGGATTTATGAAAAAAGACATTCCATGGCTCGTAGATAATGTATACGTTGTAGCTACAGGCAATATAGCTAATACAGTAGCTAAAATAAGCCGTGAAGATATAGAAGCATTGTATAAAAAGATGTTTTAAGTGCTGAAGATGTTTTATGTGTTGTCCATAATAGGAGAGAGTTTTGTTCCAAGGATTTTATGGTCTATTAACAGTTCTACTATGCGTGTTGTTTGCAATTGTGGTAGTGCTATTTAATATAGCGCCTATTACATATATTGTATTTGGTATAACGATACTATTGAGTTTATTATTACAATATGTTCGTTTTAAGAAGCAGTCTATATCTGAAAAAAGGCACACTCAATTGGCCTGGTGCTTGTATATTGCCTTTACCCTTAGCTTTTCTTGGTTATTAAGCGATTGGTTTAGGTACGACTTAAAAACAAGCATTGAGCAATTTGATTCCTTCGAGTATAGTACCATGGATTGGACTCAGGGGTGGCCTAATAGTGGAGAACTACCAGAGGGGTTAAAACGACCAGAAAAACTTCCCGACGGTATTTATAGAGCGTCTGCTTTTCGTAGTAGTTTAGCTTGGGCTAATGCATATCCAGAGAGATATACTGTACTTGAGGGGGACCCTAAAGTAATTGCTCAATATGAGGCAATAGCAAAGCAAAATGCAGCCTATACAGCGCAAATTGATGCGGATGGTGTATTACGTGATTTAGATACTAGGGAGAAAAAGCGTTTTATATCTCACCCTAATAGCTATAGTATTGTAGAGAGTATAGAAGAAGAATCCCTCAATTTGCCAGAACGGACTTTTATTGAGTGGCTACGCTTTGCACCTCGAAAAGAAACGAAAAGAGTGGTGAACGACACCTATAATTCTACTAAAAATCATAGATTATATGTCTTTGTAGATGATGGGAATACTAAAAGACCTCATTTTGTGGAATTGTTAATTAGTAATGATGGGACATGGGCTGTGTTTTATCAATCTAAGTAATTTGAGTAGGTATTGTTGTGGAGATCGTAAATGCAACAGTGTTTAATTTACTTAAAGAAATTGTTTTTTTCTAATCCTTATAGAAAGAGTATATGGTTTTTTATAATTCTTTGGGTATTAACATTTTTCTTCTCAGATTATATCTCGTATTCTGGGGTGTACTATCTGATTTTATTAATCGCCACGATTGTATTATTGCTTGAAAAATGTAGAGTTATTGATAGTGAGAAAACTGTACGTAAAAGATTTTTATCATATTTTTATGTTATCTTTTTTCTGTGTATGCTTCCTACATTAGCTGTTACTTTAGTATTTTCTGCTGTAGGAATATCCCATTATGATACTCAACGGTGGCACTCTACATGGCCTTCATCTAAGGCGGGGTATATTCCGTCTCCATTACAAGCACCTAAGTTTTTACCTGAGAGTTTGAAAGTGATTTCTTCTGCTGAAGTAATTGGAATGGGAGGGAATCAAAGCTGTTTAGTATTAGATGGTGATAAAGCAACGATTTCAAGGTATGAGGAAACTGTTAAATCTAATGCTTGGTATTCGTTTATAAATGGCAGGGATAAAGATACTACAGTTGAAGTACTTAATTCGTTTACATATCCAAAAGATAAAAATGTATTGGTTAGTGACATAAAGAATTATTATGAGATTATCACTATTCAACGACAAAACTGGAAATTATTTCCCTGGTTAATTGATGGCAGCCAGAGTGTCGGTGATGATCCTAATGAAGATTTTTATTATAGCACTCGAGTATCAGCTGAGAAATATGTAGTATATGTTGTTTACCATAACTTTGATCATGACCAGCCAAGAGTGATTTACTTTATGTTTAATCCGGAACGAACGCGAATGATTACTGTAGATATAGATATGTATCATTAGAGTTGGGCAGAGTTTGTATATAAAATTTGGAACAAAGGGGCTGTTTTGTTACAGCCCCTTTGATGATTCTACAAGTATTAAAAGGTACAATACTAGTAGAGATTGAAGTTGATTGTAGTGGTTGTTATAAAGCTAAGGAGTTGTATTGTGAAAAGAATATATTCATACATTGCTGCACTGTTATTGATAAGTCTTATGGCTTCACAAGTACATGCAAAAGAGCCGGTTACTCAAAGTGATATTTCTGGTAGTGCTAAAGAGAAGTGTGTTAGTAGTGAACAAACTAATGATAAGATTGAAGTTGATTTACAAAGACATTTGGAAAGAATGAAGTCAGAGGACATAGCTAAGGGGTATTTACGTGAAGAAAAAACGTATGCTGAAGAAGTTAGTTTAGTTCGGGGCAGATTGTATCATTCAACGGATAAGCTCATTCATGATGAGAAAAAGACTACTCTTTTATCGTATCCTGTGGGAAGGAAGGTTCCTTGTAAGAAGAGTTTAAAGGATATAGATTCATATACAGACACAATTACTCGTAAAGGCATGACATTCCGCATTCCTAAAGGTGCAGAGTTGAAGATGTTCTATATGTTAGATAACAATATTTTTATAGTGTATGAGATAGGAGATATTTGGTATTCTATTCAGATTATTCCTTTAGATGTAGATCATCCTGATAGTAAAGATATAGAAAATAAAGTACTTGTAGATAAAGAGTATAATTTCTATCACACATTGCAAGTATATTGGCGTATGTGGGGAATCTTTGATGAGTTACAAAATCCTACTTATTCAGCGGTATGGAATAATGGCTTGCCTGGAATGTTAGTGGATTCATACAATCCAGATAAGGAATCTAATTTACTATTTGCTGCATATGATGGACGGTATGCTGTATTTAATCAGCTTGTATATAATCCAAGTACGAGTCCTTTTACTCATGAGCAGTTAAGAAACACGATTGAATATTTTGATTCTAATAACAATCCAGAGTTTAAGGCTAAAAAGCATAGATTATTCCCTGATGAGAGGATAATTCGTATATATGAGTACTAGTA
>NZ_DXLG01000009.1 GCF_019414865.1 Veillonella sp. | reverse complement strand
ATGTATAATAAATAAAAATGATAATGATAATACGTTGAAGTTTTATACTAATATTGATTATAAACTACTGAGGGATATGATGATTAAGAAAAAACGTTGGCGCATTTCCACAAGCGACAAAGAACAAGAGAATATCTTAATCCGTGAACTTGGTGTGAATCCTATTGTGGCCAAATTAATGGTTAATCGCCACATAGATGTTGATGAAGGGCGTCGGTTTTTACAAGGCTCTTTGTCTGATTTGTTAGATCCATTCGCATTAAAAGATATGGATGTAGCTGTTTCGCTAGTTCAGGAGACAATTGAAAAACATAAACCAATCGTTATTTATGGTGATTATGATGTAGATGGCATTACTGCCACATCTGTTCTATATCGTTTTTTAAAGAAACTAGGTGCTGATGTTACCTATTACATACCAGAGCGTCAAAGTGAAGGGTATGGCCTCAATTTAGAGGCTTTAGAGCATCTTATAGAGCAGGGGACAGCTTTAGTAATTACCGTGGATTGTGGTATTAGCTCTTACGATATTGTTGAGGCTGTACGTGACCGTATCGATATGATTATTACGGATCATCATACGGCACCAGATATGATTCCACGAGCAAAGGCTGTTATTAACCACAAGCAAAAGGACTGTCACTATAAGGATAAGAATTTATCCGGTGTTGGGGTTGCCTTTAAATTATGCCAAGCATTGTGGCTTACAAAGACTGGTGAATGGTATTTAGATGATTTAGATATCGTTGCATTAGGCACTGTGGCGGACGTTGTGCCGTTAGTCGGTGAGAACCGCATCATCGTAAAAGCAGGCCTTGAAAAGATGAATAGTCATCCAAATCTAGGAATTAAAAAGCTAATCGATGTAGCAGGTCTCCATGAACGAACTATAACATCTGGACATATTGGTTTCACCTTAGCCCCACGGCTCAATGCAGCAGGTCGCGTTACCCATGCAACACGTGCTGTTGAGTTGCTAGTTACTGATAATGCTGACATGGCTGAAGCGATTGCTGAAGAATTAAATGAAACAAATCGTGAGCGTCAAGAACTAGAGAGAAATATTCACGAACTAGCTCGTATCGATGTGGCTAACCAAGGCCATAAGGCAGACTATGTAACCGTTGTAGCCGGTGAAGACTGGCACCCTGGTGTTATCGGTATTGTGGCTTCTCGCTTAGTTGAGGAGTTTTATAAGCCGACCCTGGTTATTAGTATCCACGATGGCATTGGCAAAGGCTCCTGTCGTAGTATCGATGGTTTTAATATCTACGATGCACTGAAGTCTTGCGAAGATGTGTTATTACAATTCGGTGGCCATGCTGCAGCAGCAGGCTTCAGTATTGATGCAAATCGTATAGATGAATTGCGAGACCGTTTGACTGCGTATTGTAAGGAGCATGTAACAGCAGAGGAATACATTCCTGTTGTTGCTATTGATGCGGAACTACCCGTTGATGATATTGATGTAGATATTATTGACCGCGTATCAGCTCTTGAGCCCTACGGTATGGTTAATAGTACGCCAGTCTTTGCCGTTATGGAAGCAACCGTACAAGATATAATGCTTATGGGACAATTGAAAAATCACTGCAAGGTAATTTTAGAAACCTCTAGTGGCACATTGGATGCCATTGCTTGGAATCGTCCCGATTTATTTAAAACTATATTCATTGGAACTGTGGTGAAAGTAGCATTTTCATTGCAAAAGAATGAATGGCAAGGGATGGTTTCTCCACAGCTTATGATCCAAGCTATTGAACCGCTCACTGAAGAGCCGATTACGCTTTCCACGGAAGGTCTTAGACAAATGTATGTCATAGTAAAACAAGTTATGCGTGGTCGTAGTCAATCGGTTTATAATGTGGAACAAGAAATTTTGCGCCGTAAGCCGGCAGATCAAAATAATCGCAGTGCCCTTACATCCTTAGATGTATTTAAGGAGTTGGGCATCATAGAAGAATATACCAGTGATGATGGTCAATTAATGCTAAGATGGAATGCCATTGAAGGAAAATTAGATCTTGTCACGTCCGTAACATTTCTTACCTATAGTGTATAGGAGGTGACACCATGACAACTGTAAATGAAGAAGGCAAAGCTTTAGTAGAACAAAGCACTTTTGATAAAGGAAAAGCTTTAGCTGAATTTATGGAGTATATCCATACCTATTTAACAGATGATGAGTGTAACCAAGTATTAAAGGCTTTTGAGCTTGCAGATAAGGCTCACGAAGGTCAGCTTAGAGCTTCTGGTGAACCGTATATCATGCATCCACTAGCAGTAGCTGATATTTTGGCACACTTACAAATTGACCATATCACACTTATGGCAGCACTCATGCATGATGTGGTTGAGGATACATCATATTCAAAGGAAGACTTGGAGGAAATGTTTGGCTCTGAAGTAGCATTCCTTGTTGATGGTGTAACGAAATTAAACCAATTCCAATATGAAACAAAAGAAGATCGGCAAATGGAAAATTATCGGAAGATGATTTTAGCCATGGCGAAGGATGTGCGCGTCGTTGTTATTAAACTAGGTGACCGCCTACATAATATGCGTACCTTAAAGCATATGCGTAGCGACAAACAAAAGCGCATTGCAAAGGAAACATTAGAAATCTTTGCTCCTTTAGCACATCGCCTTGGTATCTTCAATGTGAAATGGGAGCTGGAAGACTTATCATTCCGGTATTTAGAACCAGAAAAATACTATGATCTTGTAGATCAAATGAAGCAAAAACGCCAAGCTCGTGAAGATATTGTAAATGATACGATGAGTCAACTCACTAAGGCTTTAGGCGAAGCTCATATTAAGGCGGATATCAAAGGTCGTCCAAAACATTTCTACAGTATTTACAAGAAGATGAAAAAGGACAATCGCGATTTATCTCAAATCTATGACTTGCTTGCAGTTCGCGTTATCGTTGATACAATTCCTGATTGTTACGCCGTATTAGGCATTGCTCATAGCTTGTGGAAACCATTGCCATATCGTTTCAAAGATTATATTTCCATGCCGAAATCTAATATGTATCAATCGTTACATACTACGGTTATCGGTACCATGGGGCAACCTGTAGAAATTCAAATCCGTACATGGGAAATGCACCGCGTATCTGAATACGGTGTTGCAGCGCATTGGCGTTATAAAGAAGGCAATAAAAATGGCGATAAGGATTTCGACCAAAAGGTTGCGTGGTTGCGCCAAGTATTGGAATGGCAAGATACAAGTAATCCAACAGAGCTTGTAAACGCTTTAAAATTAGACGTATTCTCTGGTGAAGTATTCGTATTTACACCAAAAGGCGATGTTGTTAAATTGCCGATAGGGTCTGTTCCACTAGATTTCGCATATCGTGTTCATACCGATGTAGGGCATAGATGCGTAGGTGCCAAGGTAAATGGTAAAATTGTACCTCTTGATTACACCTTGCAAAACGGTGATATCGTAGATATCATTACATCTAAAACAGGTCGTCCGAGCCTTGATTGGCTTAATATCGTAGGTTCTTCTGAAAGTAAGAGTAAAATACGCAACTGGTTCAAGCGTGAAAATAAAGCTGAAAATATTGAAAAAGGCTTAGAAGCTCTTGAAAAAGAAGCAAAACGATTAAATTATAACTGGAAAGAATTGATTACCGACAATCGACTTCAACAGGTTACGAAACAGCTCAAAGCATGTACAGAAGAAGAAATGTTTGCCGCTTGCGGTTATGGTGGCATCCCTGTAAGCACTGTTCTATTGCGGTTAATTGAACTCTATAAAAAATCTAAAGAAGCAGAAGAGTCTAAACACAGCACTGAACAAATCATTGAGAAACTAAAAGCTCAAGGTCCGAAAACGACCAAGAATGGTACAGGCGTTCTTGTAAAAGGCGAAGCTGGTGTTATGGTGCGTATGGCGAAATGCTGTAGCCCTGTACCTGGTGATGATATCATCGGTTATATCACGCGTGGTCGTGGGGTATCCATCCATCGCTCCGATTGTACGAGTCTAGGGCATACGCCAGAAGATTTAGAGCGTATGATTGAGGTCTCCTGGGATGGTTCCTCTGGTGAATCTTTCCACGTAGGCATCGATATCCAAGCTTATGATCGAAATGGTCTGTTGATGGAGGTTATGGCTGTACTTTCAGAATTGAAAATCACCATTACAAACATCAATGCAAAGGTTCAAGAAGATACTAAAACCGTAAGTATCAATGTAGTTGTTGATATCCGAGATATTTCACAACTTGATTTTGTTATGACTAAGTTGCGTCGTATTCGTGAAGTATATACGGTACAACGTAGTAAAGGAGGGGCTTAATGAGTGAACAACAATTAGTGCTTATGCGCATGCCATTAGGTCCATTAGGGACTAACTGTTATGTTATCGGAGATAAAGAGGTAGGAGAAGCTTTCATTATTGATCCTGCTACTGCTGAAGTATTAGAGTCTTTAAAGAAACATGATTTAAAACCAAAGGCGATTTTGTTAACCCATGGTCATGGTGATCATATTGGTGGCGTTCAAGATATTGTAGATACATATCATGTGCCTGTATATATTCAAAAGGGTGATGTACCGTATTTGGCTGACCCTGAGCTCAACCTTAGTGCGTATAGCAATTCTACACCCATTAAGGTAAATGCTGATATCATCGAGGTTAAGCAAGGTGACCATATTACATGTGGCGCTATTGACCTTGAAGTACTTGAAACGCCAGGTCATACGCCAGGTGGGGTATGTTATTATATGGAAGGCCTTGTATTTGTAGGCGATACACTATTTAGAGATTCCGTAGGACGTACAGATTTTCCAAATGGTTCTTATGAGACGTTAATGGAATCCATTAAAACGCAGCTCTATAAGTTGCCTGATAATACTATGGTGTATCCTGGTCATGGGCCGGAAACAAATATAGGTTATGAAAAACAATACAATCCATTCGTTGGAGCGTAGGTTTTATAAAATTTTGTAAGAAGTAAAGGGGATAGTTATCATGAATACAACATTAGAAAAATTAAAAGAACGCATTAAAGACAAAAAATACAAATTGACTACACAACGTCAAACAATTTTACAAGCCTTCATCGATGCTGATGAAAATCATTTAAGTGCAGAAGACGTATATGTACTTGTAAAAGAAGTGGCTCCTGATATCGGCTTGGCTACTATTTACAGAACACTTGATCTCTTCACTGAACTTGATTTGTTGAAACGTCTTGATTTCGGCGATGGTCGTAACCGTTACGAATTAAATGATGAAGAGTTCGCTCATTTCCATCATCATTTGATCTGCGTTAAATGTGGAAAAGTATCCGAGTTTGAAGACGATATGCTTGAAACATTAGAGTCCATTATCGCTAAAAAATTGAACTTCCGCACTATCGACCATCAATTGAAAGTATATGGTTATTGCAGCGACTGCCAAAATCATATGTCTGAAGCAGAACTTGAAAAATTAGAACGTATGGCTCATCACCATGCTTAATGGATATCTATATGCGGGACCATTACCGCTTGGTTCTGTAGTGGCTCATAATTGTGGTGCTGCAGGCCTGTTTTCTGACAAGGTGCATCCAGATGTTATCCTTGAAGCTCATGAAGTCGATGGATTGTATACCTTAACAGTTACCATTGGTGAGACAGTTCAGACTTTTGAAGGCCCTGTTTCCTCTATGGGACGACGTCAAATAGGGCAAGCTTTGTTAAGCTATTTGCGTGAATATCAAGGCTTGCCAGTTGATGCACCATGGGGGACTATGGTCGGTGTACGCCCTACAAAGCTGCTACATAAATATATAGATACATATGGCTCTGTCCACACAGCAACTCGTCACATTAGGGACGAGTTTTCTGTGTCTATGGAAAAACTTGCCACTTTAGGCTCTATAGGTGAATACCAACGTCCATTTTTAGCTGATACAGACCATAAAAAGGTGAGTCTCTATTGTGGCATTCCTTTTTGTGACACCCGCTGTGTTTACTGCTCCTTTCCGTATGGACTCTATCAGGACTATGATGGTAAAAGCCAATTTTTAACTGCCTTAGACCGGGACATAGAGGATATGAAAACTATTGTTGAATCTTATGGCTTAACGGTAGATACCATCTATATGGGGGGCGGTACACCGACGGTGCTAGGGGACGAAGACTTTCACCAAGTTCTAAAACAGCTATCTATACTTGTTCCTGAAGGTCATGAGTTTACTGTAGAAGCGGGGCGACCGGATTCTGTTAATCCTACAAAGTTACGATCTATGCTTGATTTAGGTGTCAATCGTATCAGTATTAACCCACAAACGATGCAAGATGATATTTTACGTCGCATAGGGCGTGGACATAGTGCACGTGATATTGATGAGTTGTTACAATATGTCAAACATAATACGTCGTTAGCGGTAAATATGGATTTTATTGCCGGTCTACCAAATCAAACGATGCAAAACATGATAGAGAATATGGATTATGTATGTCAAAATTTGCCGGAAAATGTTACAATTCATACGTTAGCATTAAAACGTGGTAGCCCATTGTATGATTTAAATATGCAAGATGATATCCCTGAGGAACATCTCGTGGCAGACATGGTACAATATGGTAAAGAGCGTCTTGAAGCGGCTGGTTATGTGCCATATTATCTGTATCGCCAACAATATATGAGAGGACAGTTAGAGAATATCGGCTATACCTTGCCCGGCAAAGCGTGCGAATATAATATTCAGATTATGGAGGAACGACAAAGTATTCTTTCCATGGGACCTGGTAGTTCATCTAAGTGGATGCGGGCCCCTGAATATCGTCAATTGAAACAGCACATGCCAAAGGATGTAGATGTTTACCACGCAACGATAGATGCACTATTAGAGAAACGACATAGAATTTGTAAAAAATTTTGGGAGGTTGTGTAATGGCTATTAGAAAACCAAGAGGTACACAAGACTTTTTGCCAGAGCAAATGATAAATTGGCACTATATTGAACAGCGTATGCGTGAAATTTGTAAGGTATACGGGTTCAACGAAATTCGCACACCTGCCTTTGAAGATACTAAATTATTTTTGCGTGGCATCGGTGAAACTACAGATGTAGTACAAAAGGAAATGTACACATTTACTACGGGTGATGATGGTGGCTCTAGCTTTACCTTGCGCCCTGAAAATACAGCATCTGCAGTACGGGCCTATTTAGAAAATAAAGTATATGGTAAAGAAGGCCTTACAAAATGGTATTACATGGGGCCTATGTTCCGACATGATAAACCACAAGCTGGCCGTTACCGCCAATTCCACCAATTTGGGGCAGAGGTATTAGGTTCTCAATCCCCTGTAGTGGATAGTGAAGTTATCTGCATGGTCGTACAATTGTTGAAAGACTTTGGCCTTAAAGACCTCAATGTAGAGGTGAACTCTGTAGGATGTCCAATATGCCGCCCTGTATACCGTGAAAAATTAATAGAGTTCTTTGAGCCTAAAAAAGAACAATTATGTAGTGACTGCCAAGAACGTTTGTATAAAAATCCTTTGCGTATCTTGGATTGCAAAAATGAAACATGTAAATCCTTGTCCGTAGGTGCTCCTGAAATTCACGAACATTTATGTGAAGAATGTCATGATCACTTTGAAGAATTAAAAACTTATTTAACGGCTGCTAATGTGCAATATACATTAAATCCTCGTTTAGTACGTGGCCTTGATTATTACACAAAAACAGCATTTGAGGTGCAATATACTCCATTAGGGGCTCAAAGTGCAGTAGCCGGTGGTGGTCGTTACGATGGCCTTGTAGAGGAACTTGATGGTCCTCATACACCAGCTATCGGTTTTGCGATGGGCATGGAACGTTTATTATTAGCCCTTGAAAAACAAAACTTATTACCGGAACAAACTGTAGAGCCATCTGCATTTGTAGTAGCTCTTGGTGATGCGGCTAAGGTAGAGGCTTTCAAAATTTGCCAAGCATTGCATGATGCATATGTATCCGTTGAAATGGACGGACAGGGTAAGAGTATGAAGGCACAATTAAAATATGCTAACAAAATTAATGCAAAATATGTTATCATATTGGGTGATGATGAATTGGCTCGTGGGGAAGCCATAATCCGATTCATGGAAACTAGTGAACAAGAAACTGTACCACTCGATATAGTTTCTGAACGTATAACTTCTTTGGTGAAAGGATGACAATTAGAATGGAAACAATGCAAGGCTTACACCGTACGCACGGTTGTGGCACCATCTCTGAACAAGAGGTAGGTAAAGAGGTCGTATTATGTGGTTGGGTTGAACGCCGTCGTGATCATGGTGGTTTGATTTTCTTGGATTTACGTGATCGTTCTGGCGTAGTACAAGTAGTGGCATCTCCAGATCATAACGTGGAATCTTTCCACAAAGCAGAGGATGTTCGTAACGAATATGTACTTTGTGTACGTGGTAAAATTACAAAACGTGATGAAGCTGCTATCAATCCAAATCTTCCAACAGGTGCATATGAAATGTACTGTGAAGAGTTGCGCGTATTGAACTCTGCTAAAACACCTCCATTCTATATCCAAGATGATATCGATGTAGATGAAAATATTCGTTTAAAATATCGTTACCTTGACTTACGTCGTCCAGAAATGCAACGTAACTTGATTTTACGCCACAAAGTAACGAAAGCAATGCGCGACTTCTTCGATAGCCGCGATTTCTTGGAAATTGAAACTCCAATGCTTACTAAATCTACACCAGAAGGCGCTCGTGACTATTTAGTACCTTCTCGTGTAAATGCTGGTACATTCTATGCATTGCCACAATCTCCACAAATTTTCAAACAAATCTTGATGGTAGCTGGTTATGAAAAATATTTCCAAATCGTTCGTTGTTTCCGCGATGAAGATTTGCGTGCAGACCGTCAACCAGAGTTCACTCAGCTCGACTTGGAAATGTCCTTCGTAGATGAAGAAGACATTTACTCCATGCTTGAAGAAATGGTTGCTCATGTATTTAAAACTACATTGGGCAAAGAAATCACATTGCCTATGCCTCGCATTACATGGGATGAAGCAATGGATAAATATGGTTCTGATAAACCAGACCTTCGTTTCGACATGGCCTTTACTGATGTAACTGATCTTGTAAAAGATACAGAATTTAAAGTATTCCGTTCTGTTATCGACAATGGTGGCGTAGTTAAAGGTATCGTAGTACCTGGTGATGCAGGTATTCCTCGTCGTGAACTTGATGACCTCGTTGAATATGTAAACCGTTATGGTGCAAAAGGTCTTGCATGGGCTTGCTTCAACGAAGATGGTTCTATCAAGTCTCAAATCATGAAGTTCTTAGGTGAAGATACAATCCGCAACATCGGTGAAAAAATGGGCGCTAAAGGTGGCGACCTCGTATTGATGATTGCTGATAAACCAGCAACTGTAGCACGTGCATTGGGCGAATTGCGCCTTGAAATGGCACGTCGTATGAACATGATTGATCCAGATAAATTGGCATTCACATGGGTAACTGATTTCCCTATGTTCGAATATAACGAAGATGAAAAACGTTATGTTGCAATGCACCATCCGTTCACAATGCCTCGTCATGAAGACCTTGATAAATTAGAATCCGATCCTGGCAGCGTAAAAGCAATCGCTTATGATATGGTATTGAACGGTGTTGAAATCGGTGGCGGTTCCTTGCGTATTTACCAATCTGATGTACAAGAAAAAGTATTCAAAGCTATTGGTTTGTCTGAAGAAGAAGCAAAATCCAAATTCGGCTTCATGCTTGATGCATTCCAATATGGTGCACCTCCTCATGCAGGCTGTGCATTCGGCCTTGATCGTCTTGTTATGTTGATGGCAAAACGTCAATCTATCCGCGACGTAATCGCATTCCCTAAAACTCAATCTGCTTCTGATGTTATGAGCCAAGCGCCATCTGAAGTAGAACCTAAACAATTAAAAGAGTTGCATATTAAACCAGATATCGAGGAAGAAGAAGAGCAATCTTTGGTGTAAAAACATAGGCAAGAATTGATTAAAATTCAAATGTCAAGACTTGTTTATTACCAATCTTTCTGATACTATTTATGTATAAGATATCCCTGCCATGTGCGTGTGATATCGCAGTTTTGAGCCAACACATTTACTTCGGGAGTCCGAACTCTCGTCTGAACGTTACGCCCTTATGGGACAACTGCAGGATGAGGAGGACACCCACCTGCCCTAAGCAGGATCAAAACGCGGTACATTACGGCATGGTGGGGCTTTTTTGCGTGTAAAAATGGCATATAATGAGAACATCAATGGTTTAGAAATATGAATATTAATAGTTTAGATACAGTGAATTGAGGTGATAGAATGGATAGTTTGTTTGATTTAGAGCCTACAAATGCATATGAGCCACTTCCTGTGCGTATGCGTCCTACCAAGTTGGATCATTTATACGGTCAAGAGAAGGCCGTAGGGAAGGGGACCTTCTTACGTGCTATGGTAGAGAAGGATACCATTCCATCTATGCTTTTTTATGGGCCTTGTGGAACGGGGAAAACTACACTAGCAGGTATCATTGCTAAGGTAAGTAACAGTCATTTTGTAAATTTAAATGCTACCAATGCTGGTATAGGTGAGTTGCGTAACATCATAGAGGATGCTCGTAAGCGCGTACGGTCATTACAACAAAGAACTATATTATTCCTCGATGAAATCCACCGTTTCAATAAAAGCCAACAAGATGTGTTATTACCTTGTGTAGAAGATGGTACGATTATCCTCATTGGTGCCACCACAGAGAATCCGTTTTTTGAGGTTAATAGACCGCTTTTATCCCGTTTGCGACTCATAACATTGGAGGCTTTGACACCAAAGGCGATTGGTCAAATTTTGCGTCGTGCTATTACAGATGAAGAGGTAGGTCTTGGTAAACGCCGTTTACAAGTAGCCGATGAAGTGCTAGAGGATGTAGGAATTTTCGTTAATGGCGACGGTCGTATGGCTTTGAATATTTTAGAACAGGCTGCAGCTATGGTACCGGATGAAGGGAATATAACCATAGAGGTTCTTGAAAAAGTTGTGGGACGTCGGATTTACACATATGATAAAAAAGGTGACAGCCACTACGATACAATCTCTGCTTTTATTAAAAGTATGCGTGGCTCTGATGTACAAGCGACGATGCATTATTTAGCACGTATGATTGAAGCGGGGGAGGATCCTAATTTTATTGCTCGTCGGATCGTAATATGTGCAGCTGAGGATGTAGGCCTTGCAGATCCGCAAGCTTTAATTCTAGCCAATGCAGCGGCTCAAGCGGCTCATATGGTAGGATTTCCAGAGGCTCGTATCATATTGTCTGAGGCGGCTTGTTATGTAGCATTAGCACCGAAAAGTAATTCTGCTTATTTGGCTATCGATGCAGCAATTGCTGATGTGCGCCACAAGGATTGTGGACAGGTGCCAGATCATTTAAAAGATAGTCATTATAGTGGGGCTAGCAAGTTAGGTCATGGGAACACCTATAAGTATGCTCACAACTATCCAAATGGCTATATAAAACAGCAGTATCTACCAACACCTCTTATGGATGCTTCGTACTACAACGGTATTAAAAGAGGCAAGGAAGAACAGTTACTTTGTGACTGGGAGAAACGGCGTAAAAGCTAACTAAATACTTCGATATATGCTATAATATAATGATAAGTTAATTTACAGTAGTGTTATATAAGTAAGGGGTTTGTATAGATTTATGGCAGAAGAAAAAACTTCCACCAAAAAACGCAATACACGACGAAAGCGAACAAGTACAAAACAGCAAACTAAGTCTCAAGGATTTTCCTTGCGCAGCGAAGTTAAAGGCTTAATTGTAATTGCCTTTGCAGTTATTTCCTTGCTCGGATTCTTTGGGTTTGAACTCGGTCTTGTAGGACAGATTTTAACAGGTATATTCCGTTATGGTTTTGGCCTAGGCGGTATTATTCCTTGCCTTGGTGTGTTCTGGATTGGCTGGCGATTATTGTATAAAGGAACATTTATTTCCGTTACTAAACGGGGCGTTGTAATGACTTTGTTCTTCCTATTCTTGCTAGCCCTTGTTCCATTGTGGCGCGTTCCTGAGGGGCAGGAATTAATCACAACACAATTGGCTGACCAAGGTGGTGTAGTAGGTGGTGCCATCGCTACATTCCTTCGCACCCTATTAGGTGAGCTAGGGGCTATCATTTTAGATGTGTTCTTATTATTAGCTTTTGGTATTCTAATCACTCGTTTATCTTTGCGAAGTGGCTTGCAAAAGGCAGCGGATAAAACACAAGTAGGTTTAGATGTAGCTAAAGAAGTGGCTGCTGAGAAGGTAGCTGTAGCTAAAGAGGTCTTTGAAGATTGGAATGAACAACGTAAAGAAGCTGCAGAACAACGGAAAGCGTATAACAGGGAAAAGGACACACGCTTTGCTGATGCTGCAGATCAAGCGTTAGATACACTTGAAAAACGAGGTATCACTACTGACCGAGATAACTTTGAAACGAGTGCGGTTGTAGATAATGAACCTATGGTGGATACAGTGACGACTGTAGAAGCTCCAAAGGCTCCTACATCTTGGAAAGAATTAGCTGAAATAGAAGCGCGCAACCGTGCAGTAGAACAATTGGCGAATATTTCTGAAGATGCTGGTGATGCGAAGTCTTATGATGTAGATGATTTTGATCAATTCTCTGATGCTAGTAGATCTACAGGTGATGACTATATATATACTCCAGATGAGGATTATACATATACTCCAGACGAAGGATATATAGATGAATCTGACTCAGTAGAGAATAACCATGAGGAACAACCAAAGTTTACATATCAAAATACAACGATTGGTCCATTGGAAACTAATCACGCTGCCATAGCTTCTGCTGTACCTGGAACAGGTGCTGCAGCAAGTTCTGTAAGTGCTGGTGCCGGTATGTCTGGTATGAGTTTACAAGTACCATCTACTATTAGTACTACAGAAGATACAGCACAAGTAGCAGTATCTAAAGATGGTCAAATTCATCGTACCTATGATAGACCTTATCATTTCCCAAGCCTTGATATTTTGGCGAAAGGGAAGGGGAGTCAAAGCAATGGTGAAGAAGTAGCGCAAAATGCAATGATGCTTGAAAATGTATTGAGTAACTTTGGTATTACTGCTAAGGTCGTTAATGCTACACAAGGTCCAACTGTTACACGCTACGAAATTGAACCTGCACCTGGTGTAAAGGTTAGCCGTATCGTCAACTTAACTGATGATATTGCCTTAAACTTAGCGGCTCAACATATTCGGATGGAGGCTCCAATCCCTGGTAAATCCGCCATCGGTATCGAGGTTCCTAATAAGACGACAGAGGCCGTTCATTTGCGTGATGTTCTTGATTGTAGTGACTTCAAGGACGCTCGTGGGGGTATTCCGGTAGGTCTTGGCAAGGATATTGCAGGTAAGCCTGTTATTACTGACCTTGCGAAGATGCCTCACTTGCTTGTAGCAGGTACTACTGGTTCTGGTAAATCTGTATGTGTAAATACTTTGATTTCAAGTATTCTATTTAGTCGTAAACCAGAAGAGGTTAAGCTTTTATTAATCGACCCTAAGATGGTTGAATTGTCTATCTACAATGGCATTCCTCATTTGATGGCGCCAGTTGTAACAGATATGAAAAAAGCAGCTGCTGTATTGCGTTGGGCTGTTCGTGAGATGGAGGCTCGTTATAAAGCTTTTGCAGCATCTGGCAAACGCGATATTAAGAGCTATAACGAAGCGCACCCTAAGGCGGCTATGCCTTTGATTGTATTAATTATCGATGAGTTAGCTGACCTTATGATGACTGCTCCTGATGATATTGAAGAATCTATTAGTCGCTTAGCACAAATGGCGCGTGCTGCAGGTATTCACATGGTACTCGCTACGCAACGTCCTTCTGTCAACGTTATTACAGGCTCTATTAAGGCCAATGTACCGAGCCGTATTTCCTTTGCAGTAGGTTCTCAAATTGACTCCCGTACTATTCTCGATATGGCGGGTGCTGAGAAATTGCTTGGTAAAGGGGATATGTTATTTGCTCCAATTGGTGCTAATAAACCAATTCGTGTACAAGGTGCGTTTATCTCTGATGATGAGGTAGAACATCTTGTGGAATTTGTAAAAGCTCAACGTGAACCAGAATATGACGATACTGTTACACAAGAGGCTGAGAAGGAAACCGAAAAAGAATCATCAGAAGAAAATGATATCTACCGCGATGAATTATTAGAACGTGCTGTTAATCTCGTTATGGAATCTGGTCAAGCTTCTGTGTCTATGTTACAGCGTCGATTCCGCATTGGGTATACTCGTGCGGCTCGCCTTGTTGATACGATGGAAGATCTTAAAATTGTTGGTCCTAGTATGGGCAGTAAGGCTCGAGAAATTTTGATGAGCCCTGAACAAGCTAAGGCGCGATATTTCTCAGACTCCAATGATGAGCAATAATTAAATGATTACGATATGAGTATTATGTAGATTAAGAGAGGAACGAAAATGGCTGAATTAGGCGAAGAATTACGACGTGAACGAGTAAGACGTAATTTAACCTTTAAAGATGTGGAGCAAGTACTGCACATTAAAACAACCTATTTGGAAGCTATAGAAGATGGTAAGTATGACATCATTCCTGGTCAGGTCTACGTAAAAGGCTTTATTCGTAATTACGGTAATTATTTAGATCTTGATGGGGATCGCTTGGTAAAAGCCTACCAAAGTCAAGTAGGTGATATAGATACGTTTTCTTTGCGTTCTGTGACGCGTCAGAAGGCACAAGCTGCGCCAAATTTGGTGCAAAGTGAATTCGTTGAATACCAAACCTCTAAAAAGCGTATGTCCTTAGAAACGCGTCAACGAAAACGCCAACGTTCTATCGTTCAGGAACGTATTATTTTAGGCATTATTTTATTCTGTATGGCATTATTTTTACTGTGGTTATTCCTTTTCTAATAGTTGATTAGGAATGATAGAAAGGCATTTACACAATCAATGGATAGATTTTTAGTAACAGAACCTTCGGAGATGAAGGAACGAGGTTGGGCCGAATTAGATTTTGTCCTCATTAGTGGGGACGCCTATGTTGACCATCCTTCCTTTGCACCTGCAGTTATCGGCAGATACTTAGAATCCAAAGGCTATCGTGTAGGCATTATAGATCAACCAGATTGGAATGATGTAGAGGCTTTCAAAAAACTTGGTAAACCGCGTCTAGCATCCCTTGTTACGGCAGGGAATCTAGATTCAATGCTCAATAAATTTACGGCAGCAAAGAAAATTCGTCGACAAGATGACTATTCTCCAGGTGGTGAAGCGGGCCATCGCCCAGATCGAGCTACCTTGGTATATGCGAATCGTATGAAGGAGGCTTACAGTGATGTGCCTCTTATTATCGGTGGCATAGAGGCGTCCTTACGTCGATTTGGTCATTATGATTATTGGTCAGATACTGTGCGTCGTTCTATTTTAGTTGATTCAAAGGCGGATGTACTCATTTATGGTATGGGTGAACTTCAAATTGTAGAATTAGCTGATGCGTTAGATCAAGATAGATTTAAAGAGTCCTTGCCATCTATTCGTGGTATTTGTTATATGGCCAAGGAAATCCCTACCATAGACTATGTTGAGTGTCCATCTTTTGAGGAAATTAAAGCGGATAAGATGGCTTTTGCTGATGCATTCCGTATGCAGTATGATGAACAAGATCCATTCTATGGTCGTATAGTAGTACAAAAACATGGCGATAGATATCTTGTTCAAAACACACCTGCATTGCCACTTACGCAGGAGGAAATGGATGGCGTATATAACTTGCCGTATACTCGCAAGTGGCATCCTAAATATGATGATAAGGGTGGCGTACCAGCATTAAGCGAAGTACAGTTTAGCCTTGTAAGTCAACGGGGGTGCTTTGGTAGCTGTTCATTCTGTGCAATAACAAATCATCAAGGTCGTATCATCCAAAATCGTAGTCATGAGTCTTTACTTGATGAAGCTCAAACTATGATTAATATGGATAACTTTAAAGGATATATTCATGATGTTGGGGGCCCTACGGCGAACTTCCGTCATTTAGCTTGTGACAAACAAGCTGTATATGGTGCTTGTAAAGGTCGTACTTGTGCTGCTCCAGAGCCTTGTGAAAATCTAAATACAAACCATGATGACTATATTGCTTTACTCCGTAAGTTACGTAAGCTAAAAGGCGTAAAAAAGGTATTTGTTCGTTCTGGCTTGCGTTATGACTATGTTCTAGCGGATAACAATAAAGATTTTGTCCGCGAGCTTTGTGAATTTCATGTAAGTGGACAATTAAAAGTAGCGCCAGAACATGTTTCTAAACGTGTTACTAATATGATGGGCAAAGCTGGTAAGGAAGAGTTCCTCACCTTCAAATCTTGGTTTGAGGAGGCCAATAAAAAGCTTGGTAAGAAGCAATATTTAGTACCATATTTTATGAGCTCTCATCCAGGTTGTGCCTTGGAAGATGCTATTGAATTAGCCGAGTTTCTCCGCGATCAACATATGTATCCAGAACAAGTGCAAGACTTTATTCCTACGCCGGGAAGTTTATCGACATGTATGTACTATACGGGCATTAACCCACTGGATGGAAAACCTGTATATGTTGCAAAAAAAGGTAGAGATAAAGCTAAGCAGCGGGCTTTAATGCAATATAAAAATATTGAAAATTATGACCTTGTAAAAGAGGCACTCATTGAAGCTAATCGACGTGACTTGATAGGGTTTGGACCTGAATGTTTGATTCCACCACGCCCAATTGGTCGGACTAATCGTACTAGTCAATCTAGTGGTTCTCGTAATAGTGGGAAGAATAATGATCGTCGCAACGGACGTCAGTCTAGTGAGAAAAGTAGTAAGGGTAGACCTTCTCGTAATGGCATGACCAAAAGTCGTCCATCTAATAGTAATCGAGGACGTGGTAGTCGTTAATAATGGAGAATAGCTTTGTCTATTCTGGTTTGGGAATACTTTATGTCTTATAGGAGGCATATATGAAACGGTGGATTGCTCCGGGCGTTTTAGCCCTATTTGTTATAGGAATGTTAACCTATGGCGTAAACTTTTACCATCAAGAACAGTTAGAACATGCAAAAGAACCTGTTCGTGGTGAGATTACTGTTTATACAGACTTGCCGAACAATATAACTACATTGCTTGCCGATCGTTATGAAGAGGAGAAAAATGTAAAAGTTACAGTTATGCCTCTTACAGAAGAGCAAATGGCCCAACGGTCGGCTTCAAATGTAGCTGATACATCTGGTGATCTGGTACTTACCTCTGAAGATAATCTCGTTGTAGGGGCAAATGTAGGGAAATATGCACCTATCGTTAATGAGAGAATTGACGAAGTACGTGATAATCTAAAAGATATAAATGGGTATTGGGTAGGTCTTTGGTATGATCCGATTGTATTTGTTCAAAATGACACCTTCTACAATGGGATAGGTAAATATATTACTACTTGGGATACATTGGGAAAACAAGGTGATTGGTCTATTGTAATGACCGATTTTGTAGCATCCCAAAATGCAGCTAATTTGTTATATAACATGGTGGAATATAGAGGCGAGCCTGAGGCACTGAACTATTTATATAGCTTAAAGCCACATATAATACAACATGCTAAGTTCTTGTCTACTCCAGTTCGCTTAACTGCGTTAGGAGAGTCTAATATCGGCATTGGTAATTTGTCTGATGCAGCCCAATATACTCGTCATGGATATCCAATTAAGGTTATATACCCAACAGATGGAACATCATATTATGTAACTGGCGCTGCTGTATTAAAAAATTCAAAACATAAAGCAGATAGCGTTGAATTTATTAATTGGTTGTTATCTACAAAGACTGCAAAATATATGGTTGAAAATAATTTCACCTATATATTTACGAATCCAGAAATGGATGAGCCAAAAGACTCATTGGGACACGAGTTAATTTTATGGCCTGTTAATGGTGGTTACACTATAGATGGTAAAAAGTTATTGTTAAATCACTGGGTTAGCCAAGTGCGCTTCCGCAAGGAGTAACTCAGTTATATAGATCCTATTACAGGAAGTAAATTGAGAAATAAACTAGTTATGAAAGGATATAGAATGGGTAAGAAATTAGGGTATGTTAGCCTAGGTTGTGCTAAAAACTTAGTAGATACAGAGGTAATGTTAGGCTTATTGAAAGATAATGGCTATACGATTACAGAGGACCTAAGCGAAGCAGATCTTATCGTTGTAAATACCTGTACCTTTATTGAGAAAGCAAAAGCTGAGTCTATTAATACTATTCTTGAGGTGGCTCAATATAAAGAGGATGGTAAATGTAAAGGTCTTATTGTAGCAGGTTGCTTAAGCCAACAATATCAAGATAAATTATTCCAAGAAATTCCTGAAATTGATGCTTTAATCGGTACAGGTGCATGGGACCAGATTATGGTAGCCGTTGATGCTATTGAACATGGTAATCGCAGTTGTATCATGGAAAATATTACAAATATTTATGATGAGCGTATGCCGCGTATTCAAACAACGCCTCGGTACAGTGCATATGTAAAAATTGCTGAAGGCTGTAATAATGGTTGTACCTTCTGTATTATTCCAAAGGTGCGTGGTGCGTTCCGCAGTCGTACTATTGAGTCTATTAAGGCTGAAGTAGAACGATTGGCTGCATCCGGTGTTAAAGAGGTCGTTCTTATCGCTCAAGATACGACTAGTTACGGTATTGATCTAAATGATGGTAAACCATTGTTGACTACATTGCTTAAGGAATTAACTGCCGTAGAAGGTATCGAATGGATTCGCATGTTATACTTATATCCAACTTTCTTCTCCGATGAATTGTTAGATATTATCGTTAATGAGCCAAAACTTTGTAAATATGTAGATATTCCACTACAACATGTGAATAACGATATTTTAAAACAAATGAATCGTCGTGATGATCGCAATGATATTGAACGTTTGCTTAAGAAGATTAGAAATGCACCGACACATATTACATTGCGCACATCTATCATCGTTGGGTTCCCTGGTGAAACAGATGAACAATTTGAAGAACTTTGTGACTTTGTAAAAGAAATAAAATTCGATAATATGGGCGTATTTACTTACTCTCAAGAGGAAGGTACACCAGCTGGTGCCCGTGAAGATCAAGTGCCAGAAGAGGTGAAAGAAGAACGTTATCATATTCTCATGTCCATTCAAGCAGCTATTTCTGAAGAGAATAATCGCGATTTAGAAGGTACTGTTGACTATGCAATGGTGGAAGAAATCGAGGACGGCGAGAATGGTACATTACTAGCTAAAGGACGCTTGAAATCTCAAGCTCCTGATGTAGACGGCAACATGTACATCGAAGACTGCGGCGAAGATATTAAACCTGGTGACATCCTCAAAGTACAAGTAGAACAAGGTTTTGCGTATGATGTAGTAGCTACGGTTGTAGAATAAAACACAGCTCGATTCTTTCGATTGTGGAGGTGATCTGATGATTGTAGAACTTATTTCTACAGGTTCAGAATTATTGCTAGGCGATACAGTGAATACAAATGTATCTTGGCTAGCACAAGAATTAAATAAATTAGGCTATACTATTGCTCATCAATCTGTAGTGGGGGATAATCCTAAGCGCATGGCAGAGGTCTTTCAATTAGCTAGCACTAGAGCGGACATCGTTATTAGTACTGGCGGATTAGGACCAACGCAAGGGGATATTACACGAAATGTATTAGCCGATTCTATTGGACGACCTATTGTATTTAATCAAGAGGCTATGGATGAGGTTAAAAAATTCTTTGACCGTGTAAAACGTACCGTGCCGGATGCAAGTCGTCGAGAAGCGGAGTTGCCTGAAGGCGCAAACGTATTACATAATCCGGTAGGCGTGGCGCCTGGTGTTGTAGTGGAAGATGGCGATACTACATATATTCTTTTGCCAGGACCTCCTGGTGAGATGAAGGGTATGTTCCATGATAGTGTGGTGCCTTATTTAATGAATCGATTTGGTTCACAAGGTGTTGTTACCTCCTATCGCTATGGGGTATACGATATTCGCGAAATTGATTTAGAAAATACCTTAATGGATCTCATTAAGAACCAATCGAATCCAACCATAGCTTTGCTCATTAAAAAGGGGTACATAGAGGTTCGTATTACTGCTAAGGCTGACACCTTAGAGGCTGCCCATGAGGTTCTCAATCCTTGGGATGCTATCATTCGAGAACGATTAGGAGCTCGTGTAGGACGTGACTTGACTGTTTCTATGGAGGAAACACTTGGTCATGTGTTACTTGAAGAGCATAGCACGATTAGTACTGCTGAATCCTGTACTTCTGGATTAGTTGGTAAGTTATTGACTAATGTCAGCGGTAGTAGTGAATACTACATGGGTGGCGTTATTTCGTATAGCAACGACATCAAACATCGTGTACTAGGTGTACCTCAAAACATGCTCGATACGTATGGTGCCGTAAGTGAGCAAGTCGCTAAGGCTATGGCAGAGGGGGCACGAACTGTGGGTCAAACAACATATGCCGTTTCTACGACTGGCATAGCTGGTCCCGGCGGTGGTAGCCCTGAGAAGCCGGTTGGTCTTGTGTGGTTCGGTGTAACTGGACCCCATGGGACAGTAGCTCACAAGGCTAATTTAATTGGTAATCGCGAAGATATTCGACAAAGTGCAGCAGAGCTAGCACTATATTATGTGTATACTTATATAACAGAAAAGGGGAAATAAAATAATGGCTGTAGATGGCAGACAAGCAGCGTTGGATAACGCGTTAAAACAAATTGAAAAAGACTTTGGTAAAGGCGCTATTATGCGCCTTGGTGAAGCAGCAGATCGCATGAATGTAGAGGTTATCTCCTCTGGTTCCCTTGCTATCGATATCGCTGTTGGTGTAGGGGGCTTCCCTCGCGGCCGTGTAATTGAAATTTACGGTCCAGAATCTTCTGGTAAAACAACAGTAGCTCTTCACGCTGTAGCAGAAGCGCAAAAACAAGGTGGTATTGCAGCTTTCATTGATGCAGAACATGCGATGGATCCTGTATATGCTCGTAACTTAGGTGTAGATATTAATAATCTATTGATTTCTCAACCAGATAATGGTGAGCAAGCTCTTGAAATTACAGAAGCTTTAGTTCGCAGTGGCGCTGTAGATATCGTCGTAGTTGACTCCGTTGCAGCTTTAGTTCCTAAAGCTGAAATCGAAGGCGAAATGGGCGATGCTCACGTAGGTTTACAAGCTCGTTTGATGAGTAAAGCATTGCGTAAACTGACTGGTATCATCAGCAAGTCTAAAACTGTTGTTATCTTTATCAACCAATTGCGTGAAAAAGTAGGCGTCATGTTTGGGAACCCTGAAACTACAACAGGTGGTCGTGCATTGAAATTCTATTCTTCTGTACGCCTTGATGTTCGTAAGGGTGAACTTATTAAAGCTAACAACGAAAACGTTGGTGCTCGCACTAAAGTTAAAGTAGTTAAAAACAAAGTAGCACCTCCATTCAAAACAGCAGAATTTGACTTGATGTATGGTGAAGGTATTTCTAAAGCAGGTACTCTTATCGATATCGGTACAAATATGGAAATCATCAATAAATCTGGTGCATGGTATTCCTACAATGGAGAACGTATGGGCCAAGGTAAAGAGGCGGCTAAACAATACTTGCTCGACAATCCACAAATCGCAGATGAGATTGATCGTATTATTCGCGATACATTAGCGGTTGGCACTGAAGAAATCGATGTAATCGGTGAAGAAGTAACTGAAGAAGTATAATCATGAGTGAAGAAACGATGCAAGCTGCTATGGATCAAGCGTATCGCTTCCTAGCTCAACGATTTCTAAGTTCCTATGAACTGACACAAAAAATGAGACGTAAACAAATCGAGGACCCAATCATTGAGAGGGTCCTCGAACGCCTTAGAGACTATGATTATATCAATGATGAGCGCCTGTCTGGACAGGTATTAGACTATTTGATGAAAGAACAAAAATACGGCGCCTACATGATTAAGCAAAAGATGAAACTTAGAGGTCTTACTGTGCCTCCGGAAATCTCTGATTATGATGAAGTGAAAGCCGCTTATCGTGTGGTGGAGAAAAAATTTGGTTCCATTCTCAATGAGGACTGCACTCCTCGTGTAAAAGTCTTTAATTTTCTCAAATATAGAGGGTTTTCAACGAGTACTATCCAAGTTGTGTGCAATGATTTTTATGAATAGATAGTACTTTTTCTGAGGCCTTACCAGGCTTGTAAAATCTTGACAGAAAGGGCTTTCAAGTCTAAAATTAATAATAGCCTTATTTATTTATATGATGATATGGCTAAATGATAATTTAATGCATGAAGGGCATAAAAAGGAGCATGAAAGCTCGATTTTGAGAATTTAAGAGGAGGTGAGACAGATTTTAGAAGATGTGGGACATATTTTAGAGTATTGTCTAATTGCAGTGGTAATGGTACTGATTGGACTAGGGGCAGGCTATTTTTTTAGAAAAAATATTGCTGAAGGAAAACTGAATCAAGCTGAACAAGAGGCTGCACGCATCATCGCAAATGGTGAGCGCACAGCTGAGTCTAAAAAGAAAGAAGCTTTATTAGAAGCGAAAGAAGAAATTCATAAGCTCCGTTCTGATGTAGAACGAGAAAATAAAGATCGCCGTTCTGAACTTCAACGTATGGAACGTCGTATTCTTCAAAAAGAAGAATCTTTGGATAAAAAATTAGACAATATTGAACACAAAGAGGAAGCTTTACATCGCAAAGAAGCTGACTTAGCCCAAAGCCGTGAAAAAATTGAAGCTTTGTATGAAAAACAAATGGCAGAGTTAGAACGTATTTCTGGCATGACATTTGAAGAAGCTAAGAATATCTTGTTAACAAATGTAGAACAAGAAATTCGTCATGAAACGGCAATTATGGTTAAGGAAATGGAGCAGCAAGCTAAGGATGATGCGGAGAAAAAAGCAAAAGAAATTATCTCCTCTGCAATCCAACGTTGCGCAGCTGACCATGTGGCGGAGACTACCGTATCCGTAGTGGCATTGCCTAATGATGAAATGAAAGGCCGCATTATTGGTCGTGAGGGCCGTAATATTCGCGCACTCGAAACATTAACAGGTATTGATTTGATTATCGATGACACACCAGAAGCAGTTATTCTTTCTGGCTTCGACCCAATTCGTCGTGAAGTGGCTCGTATTGCTTTAGAAAAATTGATTGTAGATGGTCGTATCCATCCAGCTCGTATTGAAGAAATGGTTGGTAAGGCTCGTAAAGAGGTTGACCAAACTATTAAAGAAGCTGGTGAACAAGCAACATTTGAAGCTGATGTTCATGGCTTACATCCTGAAATTGTTAAGATTTTAGGTCGTTTGAAATATCGTACTAGTTACGGTCAAAACGTTTTGAAACATTCTATTGAAGTATCTCATTTAGCAGGTTTGATGGCAGCTGAACTAGGCTGTGATGTAACCTTGGCTAAACGAGGTGGTTTGATCCATGATATTGGTAAAGCATTAGACCGTGAACTTGAAGGTTCTCATGTTCAAATCGGTGTTGATGTGGCTCGTAAATATCGTGAAAGCGCAGCAGTAATTAACTGCATTGGCGCTCATCATGGTGATGAAGAGTTCCAATCTGTAGAAGCTGTATTAGTAGCAGCTGCTGATGCTATCTCTGCGGCTCGTCCAGGAGCACGTCGAGAAACATTAGAAAACTACTTAAAACGTTTATCTAAATTGGAAGAAATCGCTGAATCCTTCGAAGGCGTTGAAAAATGCTTTGCTATTCAAGCAGGTCGTGAGATTCGCGTTGTAGTAAAACCGGATAAGATTGATGAAGCTGAGTCTACATTACTTGTTCGGAATATCGTAAAACGCATCGAGTCTGAACTCGAATATCCAGGCCAAATTAAGGTCGTAATTATTCGTGAAACTCGCGTTGTGGATTACGCAAAATAATATGCTATAAGCGATAAGTATAGGCTGCAATGATTTCATTGCAGCCTATTATTATCAAATTTCATTTGCATATAATTTAAAGATACGGAGTATAGGAATCCTTATGTATTGATCTTTAATAGATGATGATTCCTATGATTCGTATCGGTTATTAAACCTATTGATTCGATAATTGATTAAATTACTTTACAAATAGAGGATTTTTTATTTATATATCGAATTAATATATATAAGGGAA
>NZ_DXLG01000089.1 GCF_019414865.1 Veillonella sp. | reverse complement strand
ATAATATATGAGTGCATCTCTCATTGAGATGTACTCAATTCGTTTATACAACTAAAAATTATTATTGAAAGGGGTAATCTTTTGGGTCGATTTACAAAAAATATCGTCCTTTATTTACTTATCATTGCCGCTTTCGTTATCGCCATTGACGCTTTCTCTGGTCAAAGTGCGAATAAATCTGAATTAAGCTACACAGGATTTATTCAACAAGTACAACAGAAAAAGGTTGAGTCCGTAACGATTACCAATGATCATGGTATTAAAGGTAAACTAAAAAATGGAACAGAATTCAATTCTTATGCGCCAACTGATGAAACATTAATTAAAACATTACAAGATAATGGCGTTGAAATTACAGCAGCGCCACCTGAGCAACCAGCTTGGTGGATGAGCCTTTTAGGTTCTGCTATTCCTATTATCATCTTGGTAGTGTTGTTCTTCTTCATTATGCAACAAACACAAGGTGGCGGTGGCCGAGTGATGAACTTTGGTAAAAGCCGTGCTAAATTGATGGGTGAAGGTAATGTTAAGGTTAGCTTCAAAGATGTAGCAGGTGCGGAAGAAGCAAAACAAGAATTAGAAGAAGTAGTAGAATTTTTGAAGGACCCAGGCAAATTTACAGCTATCGGTGCTAAAATTCCGAAAGGTGTATTGTTAGCGGGACCTCCAGGTACTGGTAAAACATTGCTTGCTAAAGCTGTTGCTGGTGAAGCAGGCGTACCATTCTTTACGATTTCTGGTTCTGACTTCGTAGAAATGTTCGTAGGTGTTGGTGCATCTCGTGTACGTGATCTTTTCACACAAGCGAAAAAGAATGCGCCATGTATTATCTTCATCGACGAAATTGATGCGGTTGGTCGCCAACGTGGCGCAGGTCTTGGTGGTGGTCACGATGAACGTGAACAAACATTGAACCAATTGCTCGTTGAAATGGATGGCTTCGGTGCTAACGAAGGTATTATTACTATCGCAGCTACAAACCGCCCAGATATTCTTGACCCAGCGCTCTTGCGTCCAGGTCGTTTTGACCGTCAAGTTATCGTAGGTCGTCCAGACTTACGCGGTCGTGAAGCAATCTTAAAAGTTCACGCTCGTAACAAGCCGTTGGCTGACGATGTAGACTTGAAAACAATTGCGAAGAAAACACCAGGCTTTACTGGTGCCGACTTAAGTAACTTGTTAAATGAAGCGGCTTTATTAGCGGCTCGTCTTAACAAAAAAGTAATCACTATGGCTGAAGTTGAAGAAGCTAGTGAAAAGGTTAGCATGGGTCCTGAACGCCGCAGTCACATTGTGAGTGATAAGGATCGCAAGTTAACAGCGTACCATGAATCTGGTCATGCTATTGTGGCACATTTGTTGCCTCATGCAGATCCTGTTCATAAGGTAACAATCATTCCTCGTGGTGCAGCAGGTGGTTACACTATGATGCTTCCTACAGAGGAACAAAACTACAAAACAAAATCTCAATTATTAGCGGATATTCGCGTAGCCCTTGGCGGTCGTGTGGCAGAGGCTTTGATTTTGGATGAAATCAGTACAGGTGCTTCTGGTGACCTTCAAAGTGTAACGAATACAGCGCGTGCCATGGTAACGCGTTGGGGCATGAGCGATGAGCTTGGTCCTATCGTATTTGGTGAACAACAAGAACAAGTATTCTTGGGTAAAAACCTTGGCCATGAACGCAACTACAGTGAAGAAATTGCTGCAAAAATCGATACTGAAATTCATCGTATCGTTGAAGATGCTTATAAAGATGTAACAAAACTTCTTAGCGATAACGAAAAATTCTTACATGATATGGCAAATGCTCTATTAGAGGAAGAAACAATCGATGCAAAAGCGGTAGATAATCTTTACAAATATGGTACAACAAAAGCTCCTGAAATAGAGGAACCTAAAGCTACGTTAGAAGCAGCAGGTATTGTAGTACCAGAGGTTGTTGACGCTAATGAGCACACTTCTACAGTGGAAGCTCCTAGTGAAACACCTTCTAACGAAATTAAATAATGGAAACTGTCCAAATAAAAAGAGCTGATCTCCTTGGAGACCAGCTCTTTTTTATTGTCCATCGTTGATGTGACGGGTTGCTAAATATTCTTGTATGCGACGTTCCTTAAGTGATTTTAAGTATTTCTGTGCTAATACATTTGGTATGGCCACACCGACAGCGATGCCAACGATGGTTAAAATACCTGTTACACCATTTTGTACCATATAAACAAGGCCGGATTCATTGAGTGCATTGATGTGAAGAATATCGAAAAGAAAACGATAATATAGAATCCCTGGCATTAATGCGATAGCAGACGGAACGATAATAATCGTACTAGATGTTTTTAGCCAGGTAGAAACTTTTACATAAATAATACTCATAACAGCGGCCCCTACAAAGGTGGCCCCAGCAATAGAGAAACCTAATTCAACAGCTAGTAAATTACGAATAAATACACATAATACACCGCCGATACCGATTGAGAGCAAGAGGCGTACAGGCGCATTAAATAAAACAGCGAATGAGGCGGCGGCCATAAAAGAACCTATAATCTGCTCAATAGATAGTACATGAGGTTTAATGTCTACAAAACTAAAGGCCGGCATTGGACTAAAGTATAAGGCCATGGCCATACCTAAGGTCATACTACCTACGATGAGAATTGTTCTAATGGCTCGCGTAATGCCTGATAGGATATGGTTGTTGATTGTATCGATAACAGCATTGATAAGAGGTACCCCTGGAATCATAAATAGGGTACAACATACGAGAACATAAACTAAAGAGTCTTGTTCAATATGTGAATAGAAACCGTAGGCGGAAACCATAGCGGCAAATCCACCTAATGCAATACCCACATATTCATTGCAACCAAAGCGTACGGCTAGAATGCGTGTAAAATAGCCAATGAGAGAGCAAATAATTGTTACTATAAAAGCTATCATATCACCACTATATAGAAAGGCGAGGCCTGCAGAACCTAGGGCACATGCAATACCCTTAACCCAATCAGGATATACAGGAATGGTAGAATCTAATTTTGAAATGAGTTGTTCATAGGTTGTGAGCGAGTAATGTCGTTCGAAGGCGCGCCATGTGAGTTTAGATACGGCATTGATCATGGCCATATTGGGAACATGAACTGGTGTTTTTCTAAAAACTGTTATGGACCGTTCTTTGTGTAATAGATTTACCATGATGGTGGTATATGAAATATGAATGTTTAAGTAATTATGAGGAATACCCATAAATGTGGCAGCTTTTAACATCTCCTCAATGATCCGATTTGTATCAGCACCACATTCCATAAGTAACTTGCCTATGTTTAATAGAACATCAAGTTTTCTGTGAATATGGATAAATGGGTTCTCTAGAACTTCATTTTTTTCTTCTAATGTAAATTGTTGCATATATCTCCCCAGATAATGATAGACCATACTATTGTTATCTTTTACATAAGGTATAACTTAATACTACATGTATTATACCATTAATTATTTTAAATAATCCTTGCATTTTATAGGGTACACTTGTACAATCGAATTGTAAACCTAGGTTGACAAAGAAAGGGGCTCTAAACTATGCGTGATGAAGTATTAGAATTCTTGAGACAAAACCAAGGTAGTTTCGTATCGGGACAAGATATGTCAGAAGCGTGTCATGTTTCGCGCACAGCTATTTGGAAGCATATCAAAGCATTACGTCAAAAAGGCTACAAAATAGAATCTTATACCAAGAGGGGGTATCGATTATTGGAGGAACCTGATTTGTTGAGTCCATTAGCAATGAAGCAAATCTTAAAAACAGATGTATTTGGCAAACGGTATGTCTATATGGACACTACCGAATCTACAAACCTAGAAGCTCGTCGTTTAGCACAACAAGGTGCAGAAGAAGGCACTGTTGTTGTTACAGAGGAACAGGCTGCTGGCCGCGGTCGTTTATCTCGTGGATGGTATTCTCCATTCGGAAAAGGTCTATGGTTTAGTCTCATTTTACGCCCTGACTTTGCACCAGTAGAAGCACCGAAGTGTACATTGATGGCTGCCGTGGCATTAACAAAGGCATTTCATAAAATGGGCCTTACAGATGCAGGTATTAAATGGCCAAATGATATCCTTGTAAATGGTCGTAAATTAGTTGGTATTTTGACAGAAATGTCCGGCTCTATGGAGGAAATTTCCTATATTGTTATGGGCATAGGTGTCAATGTAAAGACTAAACAAGAAGAACTTCCAGAAGAATTGAAGTTAATCGCTACGTCATTAACAATGGAAGGCATTGATATTGAACGGACAGAAGCTTTTAAAATTATTTTGGAATCCTTAGAACATCAATATTATGAAGTCCTCGATAGTGGCTTTGAGGAAACATTAAATGAATGGCGCCAATTATCGGTAACTCTTGGTGAGGAAATTGAAGTGAGAGCACCAGGAAATACCTATGAAGGGGTAGCTACAGATATTGATGAAGATGGTAACTTATTAGTAAGAATCCCTGATGGGACAGTTAAACGTATTGTGGCAGGGGACGTGTCAATTCGTCCGCGCAAATAGGAGGCATTCATGTTATTAGTAATTGATGTGGGGAACACCAATATTGTTCTCGGTGTATACGACAAGACAGAGCTTGTAGGTCACTGGCGTATTTCCACGGATCGCGTTCGGACCACCGATGAATATGGCATGTTGATGATGAATTTATTCTTCCATGATCGCAAGGTTGATGTGAAAGATATTAAAGATATTATCATTTCCTCAGTTGTGCCACCGTTGATGCCTACATTAGAACGGGTATGTTTACGTTATTTTAATGTAAATCCTCTCATTGTTGGACCTGGTACTAAGACTGGTATCGCTATTAAGTATGATAATCCTCGTGAAGTAGGGGCTGACCGTATCGTAAATGCTGTGGCTGCACATGAACAATATAAAGGTGATTTAATCATTATCGACTTTGGTACGGCTACAACCTATTGTGCAGTTCAAGGTAATGGCGATTATATGGGCGGTGTAATTACTCCAGGTGTTACAATTTCTGCGGAGGCTTTATTCCAACGAGCTGCTAAATTGCCACGTATCGATGTCAGAGATCCTGGTCAAGTGATTTGTCGCAACACCGTATCTTCTATGCAATCTGGTATGTTTTATGGTTACGTAGGCCAAGTAGAAGGTCTAGTATCTCGTATGAAAGCTGAAATGGGCGGACAAGTAACCGTTGTGGCTACAGGTGGTTTAGCACAGCTTATCAGCAGCGCTACAGACTGCATTGACCATGTAGAGCCTATGCTTACATTAGAAGGCTTACGCCTTATTTACGAAAGAAATAAATAATGCTACTATAATATAGTTACGTATAGGTAACAAAGTAGTGTACATTCGGGTACAGCTTATGCTGTACCCTTTTTGTTAGGGGATATAGAATTATATGAACAATAAACAATGGCAAATAGGATCCGTCAAAATTGATGGTCAAGCCATATTAGCGCCAATGGCCGGGGTTAGCGATATTGCCTATCGTTTACTGGCCAAAGAATATGGCGCTGCCTTGGTATGTACCGAAATGGTAAGTGCTATGGGCATTAAATATAAAAATGAGCGCACTCATGAATTGTTGCGCCTTGAAGATGTAGAACGTCCTGTTTCTATGCAAATCTTCGGTTCTAATCCAGAGGCGATTGCCATCGGTGCAAAGGTTGTAGCTGATGCGGGTGCAGATATTGTAGATATCAATATGGGTTGTCCTGTTAAAAAAGTTGTTTCCTCAGGGGATGGCTCTGCACTTATGAAAAATCCTGATTTGGCGGCACGCGTAGCAGAGGCGGCAGTTAAGGCTGTCGATGTACCTGTTACTGTGAAAATGCGTATCGGTTGGGATAGTGAATCCATCAATGTAGTAGACTTTGCAAAGCGCATAGAATCTACAGGGGTCGCAGCTATTGCTGTACATGGTCGTACAAAGGAACAAATGTACAGTGGCCATGCGGACTGGTCCTATATTAAGGCTGTAAAGGAGGCTGTGTCTGTACCTGTAATTGGCAATGGTGATATCGTGGAACCAGAGGATGCGAAGCGCATGCTCGATGAAACGGGATGTGATGCTGTAATGGTAGGGCGTGGTGCACAGGGGAATCCTTGGATCTTCGGTCGCATTCACCATTATTTAGAGACCGGTGAAGTGTTACCGGCGCCAACTGATATTGAACGTCTCGATATGTTGTTAAAGCATTTTGATCTATTGTGTCAATATAAGGGGGAGAGTATGGCCGTTAAGGAAATACGAACTCATGCAGGCTGGTATATGAAGGGACTCCCTGAATCTGCATATTGGCGCAATCGTGTGAATACAATTCATACCGTAACAAGCTTTCATAATGAGCTAGAATCATATCGTAAAATACTGTCTGAAATGTAGTCAGATTGACAAATGTACAGTATTTTTATATAATGGTTGAGATAATTTAGAAATAAAAGATAAGGTGTCATCTTACTATGGCACTTTTTTCTTATTTTATTTATATGTAGAAAGAGTGGGGTACCCATGGC
>NZ_DXLG01000088.1 GCF_019414865.1 Veillonella sp. | reverse complement strand
TACGGGCTTATAGCCCGTGAGCAAACCACCCGTTTTACGGGTGGTTCTGATTTATGTGTATAATACATACTTTATATGGTATATCTTTATGACTCTTTTCATAACGTTTAGCGTGGAAATGTGGTACAATTATCTAGAAAGTTCTATATAGTAGAACTTTTACCATACATATTAATTGGAGGTACCATGTTAGAATTAAAACCAATGATCCATAAGTTTCGGATGAAGGATAACTATTACTGCTTAGATGTTAATAGTGGTATTATTCACGTTATCGACGAACTCATTGATAGAGTTCTTGACATATATAATGGCACTAATCGCGATGCAGTACATGCTGCATTAGATGCTAAAGAAGATGCCGTAGAACTTGATGAGATTATGGATGAGTTAGATGAGCTCATTAAAGCAGAGCAATTGTTTGCTCCGATGAGTACAGAGTTTAAACTCGTAGTAGGTGAAAAACCTATTGTTAAGGCATTATGCTTAAATATTGCTCATGATTGTAATTTAGCATGTAAATACTGTTTTGCCAGCCAAGGTGATTACGGCGGTGTAAAACGTGAATTAATGAGTTTTGATGTGGCGAAGCGTGCAGTGGACTTCCTCATTAAAATGAGTGGCCCTCGTCAACATTGTGAAATAGACTTCTTTGGTGGAGAACCTTTATTGAACTGGGATGTTGTTAAACAAACAGTTGAATATATTGAATCCATTCAAGAAAAGCACAATAAGATTTTCAAGCTTACATTGACTACAAATGGTATGCTGTTAACACAAGATAAAATCGACTATGTAAACGAACATAAGATGAGCCTTGTATTATCTTTGGATGGTCGTGAATCTGTACATAATGCGATGCGTCCTGTAGCTGGTAGTGGTGCTGAATCTTACAAATATATTGCTAAAAACCTTATCAATGCAGTAAAACAACGCCATGGCCTTGAATACTACGTACGTGGTACGTATACACATAAAAACTTAGACTTTACAAAAGACGTTATGGCTATGTCTGATCTTGGCTTCGAACATTTATCCATGGAGCCTGTAGTAGGTGAAGAGGGGGACTATGTTCTTCGCGAAGAGGATTGGCCTGTATTGGAAAAAGAATATGAAAAATTAGCAGATATTTATTTACAACGTCAATTAGATGGTTGGGGCGAGAAGTTTAACTTCTTCCACTTCCGTATGGATTTGTATCGCGGTCCATGTATGGCTAAACGCCTTCGTGGTTGTGGGGCAGGTCATGAATATATGGCAGTCGTACCAAATGGCGATATTTACCCATGTCATCAATTCGTAGGTAAAGATGGATATGTGCTTGGCAATGTGTATGATGGTTTACAAAATACAGAAATTCCTAAAGATTTCCGTAATACACATGTATTCTCTAAACCAACTTGTGCTGAATGTTGGGCGAAATTCTTCTGTTCTGGTGGCTGTCATGCTAACAACATTACATTAGGTGGCGATTTAGAAACACCTTATGAATTTGGCTGCCGCTTACAAAAGAAACGTATTGAATGCGCTATTATGATTCAAGCCGAGCTAGAACAAGCTGGCATTGATGGCAGTATTCCTGTAGCATTAGGTTAATAGCCATTAATTCTCCGTCTATAGTAGGAGTTTATATGAAACAAAATAGTAATCAAACTATAGAACGCTGGGGAATTCGTTATACCGGTATAGTTCAAGGGGTCGGATTCCGGCCCCTTGTTTCTATGTGGGCACATTCCCTAGGTTTAACAGGTTTTGTATATAATGATAGTCAAGGTGTTTACGTCGAGATACAAGGTTGTACTAGTGATTTGCAGTTGTTTTTAGATGCGATTCAAGATGACCAACCTCGATTATGCCGCATTACAAGTCAAAGGGTACAACATCTTACTATACAAAACAATGAAGTTGAGTTCTCTGTGAAGCCCTCTCCATTAGGTGAAGAGGTTAGTACGTTTATTAGTGCTGATACAGCGCCATGTGATGACTGTCTTAAAGAACTAGAACGGGACAAGCGTAGGAAAGAATATCCTTTTATTAATTGCACAAATTGTGGCCCTCGGTATACGATTATTAAATCTCTACCTTATGATCGTGAGCGAACGACGATGGATGAGTTTCCTATGTGTGAAGCTTGTAAGGCTGAATATGAGGATATAGAGGGGCGCCGTTATCGTGCTGAACCTAATGCATGTTCTCTTTGTGGGCCTCATTATACTCTATATAAACCTAATCGTACGGTTGTAGATACAGTAAATGTATGGAATACAACCCGTGAATTAATTAACGAAGGTAGTATTATCGCTATTAAAGGGATTGGCGGCTATCATTTAGTTTGTGATGCTCGAAATGATGTAGCGGTTCAACGCTTACGTAAGCGTAAAAACAGACCACATAAACCACTAGCAATTATGGTAGGGTCTCTAGATACGGCAATCGAGCTAGTCCATCTTAGTGATGTAGAACTAGATATTTTGACTGGAATGGAACGTCCTATCGTATTATTAGAAAGAAATCACCATAGTTTAGTCCATTTGAGTACCCATGTAGCGCCAGATAATCATATGCTTGGCGTAATGTTACCATATACACCGATGCATGAGGTACTATTACCATCAGATGCGGCGTGGGTCATGACGAGCGGCAATCGTAGCGGTGATCCCGTTTTATATGATGATAATCAAGCATTTGAAGAGTTAGGGGCAGTTGCTGATTATTTTTTGGTCCATAATCGGAAAATTTATGCACCTCTCGATGATTCTGTTGTAACTGTTATTCATAAGAAACCTCGATTTATTCGTCGTAGTCGTGGCTATGTACCAGAACCTATTCATTGTGAAATTTCAGGGCAAACTCCGATATTAGCCATGGGGAGTGATTTAAAAAATGCTTTCGCTATGAATAAAGGTTCTGAAGTTCTTGTAGGACCACATATTGGTGATCTACAGAATGCATCTACGCATGCAACTTTGGAGTGGACTATTGACAGATATGAGAAATTATTTTCTATACAACCAGAGAAAATCATTGTAGATAGTCATCCTCAATTTTTCTCTTCTCACTTAGGGGAACGTATTGGTAAAAGTTCACAGATTTCTGTTATACCTGTCCAACATCATCATGCTCATATCGCATCAGTTATGGCAGAACACAATCTAGAAGGGCCTGTTCTTGGAATTGCCATGGATGGTACAGGATATGGTCCAGATGGAAGCATATGGGGCGGTGAATTTCTCCTTTGTAAAGGTAACCAATATCAACGATTAGCTCATATCCATGAAGCGCCGTTACCAGGTGGAGAAAAAGCGGTTTCTGAGCCATGGCGTCAAGCCTTATGGTATATCAGAAATTATTATGGTAATGATATTCCACCTGTTTACCAAGATTGGATGAATAGGCTACCTAAAGGTTGGGAAATATTAGATAAAGCATTACAATCTACAATGCCTATGATTCAAGCAACGAGCTGTGGACGTTTATTTGATGCAGTAGGTTCTCTTTTAGGCCTAGGCATGATTCATACCTATGATGCGCAAATTGCTATTGCATTAGAATCTTTATGTGGTGATGAAAAAGGCATATTGCTTGATTATAACTATGACGGTCGAATTCTTGATTTTACTCCCACTGTTCAATCTATTATGGATGGTGTCGTTAAAGGTGAATCTAGAGCTCATCTTGCAGTATCATTTCATAAAACAGTTGCCATTGCATTATGTGAAACTTCAGCCGATTTAATGGAGCGATATAATATTAGTGATGCGGCCATATCAGGCGGTGTATTTCAAAATCGCAAATTAGTAGAGTTAATATATCGCGCTTGGCATGTAGGCAATTTATATATGAATGAGGCTGTTCCTTCCAATGATGGGGGCTTAGCACTCGGCCAATTATGGATTGGTAATCAGAAATAGTTATATACTCTTGTAGCTAGTATCACTTAATAAATACTATAATTGTGATACAATAATATTAGAAATATTTATATATAATGAGTTTGCTTACATAAAAGTAAACTTATAGAATTTGTTATTAAAGTAATATATAAGGAGATAATATGTGCTTAGCTGTACCAGCACAGTTAGTAGCTGTGAATGATGTTATTGGCACTGTAGAATTAACAGGTGCCACCCGTGACTGCAGCTTACTCCTCGTACCAGAAGCAAAGGTAGGGGACTGGTTGTTAGTCCATGCAGGTTTTGCTGTACAAATTGTTGATGAAGAAGAGGCACAAAAAACATTAGAGGCCTTTAAGGAGCTAGAAGAACTTGAAGAAGCTTACTTTGCAGGAAAAGCAGAACAGTGCTGATGCATTGTTAAAACGTATCAATGCTCTTCATAAGCCAGGGGAAACCGTGAGACTTATGGAGGTTTGTGGTACACATACTGTATCGATTTTCCGTGAAGGTCTTCGTCAGTTATTGCCAAGTGGCATTGAACTTGTTAGTGGACCAGGATGTCCTGTATGTGTAACGGATCAAACGTATATGGATAAGGCTTTGGCTTATGCTGAACGTGATGATGTTATTATTGCAACCTTTGGGGATATGTTAAAGGTGCCAGGTAGTTATAGTAGTCTTAGTGAAGCTCAAACAAAGGGCGCGCATATCCATGTAATTTATACGCCTTTAGAGGTAGTAGAACTTAGTAAGAAATATCCGGAAAAGAAAATCGTATTTTTAGCCATAGGTTTTGAAACGACTATTGCCGTTATTTGTGCAACTGTAAAAGCAGTTCATGCAGCAGGCTTGAAGAACGTTTTCTTCCTTGTATCTCATAAATTAGTGCCTCCTGCATTGCGAGCTTTATTAGATAAACAAGAAGGTTATATTGATGGTTTTATTTTGCCGGGTCATGTGAGTGTTATTATCGGAGAAGAACCATATCAATTTTTACCTGAAGAATATCACATACCATCATGTATTGCTGGTTTTGATGGACTTGAAATTTTGTCTGCTATAGCAAATATTTTAGAGCAACGAAAAACTAGTAATTTTATAGTAGGAAATACATATCATTCTGTAGTTATGCAGAAGGGTAATCCTGTAGCGCAAGCGATGATCAAAGAGGTATATGATGTATGTGATGATGCGTGGCGTGGTATAGGTGTCATTCCAAATTCTGGTTTAAGATTAAAGGACGAATATGCAGCCTATGATGTAGAACGTGCATTACCTATTCATCTTGAACAACCTTCTCTTGATCCGAAGGGTTGTCAATGTGGCCGTGTATTGCAAGGTCTTATTAAACCGAGTGAATGTCCATTGTTTGGTAAAAGTTGTACTGCTGACCATCCAGTTGGTGCCTGCATGGTATCTGTAGAAGGTAGTTGTGCTGCATGGTATAAATATGGTTATTCCAGTGGTGGATCGACGTGGGAGGATTAATATGGAGCGAGTTCGCTTAGTCCATGGAAACGGTGGTCGATTTAGTCATGAGTTGACCGAGCGTTTTATTTTGAAATATTTTACAAATGATTTATTAGCTCCTTTACACGATGGTGCTCAATTTCCCGTTACAGCAGGACGTATGGCGTTCTCTACAGATTCCTATGTAGTACAACCAGCGTTTTTCCCTGGCGGAAATATTGGTAAATTAGCTGTATGTGGTACAGTGAATGATTTAGCTATGAATGGTGCTATTCCACAATACTTGAGTTGTGGGCTCATTTTAGAAGAAGGCCTTGCCTTTAATGAGTTAGATGAAATCCTTCATACCATGTCCGACATGGCTAAAGCTGCCAATGTACAAATTGTTACAGGAGACACCAAGGTTGTTAAAAAAGGTGAGGTAGACAAAATCTACATAAATACAGCGGGGATTGGCATGATTCCAGAGGGTATTGATATTGGTCCACATCGTGTGAAGCCTGGTATGGATATTGTCTTGTCTGGTGCCATAGGAGATCATTCTATTGCCGTTATGGGACAACGATTTGGATTGGATTTATCTGATGCATTAAAAACTGACTGTGCCCCTTTAAACAATATGGTTCATGCTGTACTTGATAAAGTGGGGCCTCAAGTGGCTCTATTGCGAGATCCAACACGTGGTGGTTTAGGTACTGTTTTAAAAGAAATTGCAGACCAAAGTCAAGTTGGTATTAAGGTAGATGAAGCAGCTATACCGGTTCACGCTGAAGTACAATCTGTTTGTGATATTTTAGGGTATGATTCATTATATTTAGCCAATGAAGGTAAGGTAGTGCTTGTGGTAGACCCATCGGTTACTGATGAAGTTTTATCCATTCTTCGTGGCTTTGAAGAAGGTAAAGAAGCCGTATTAATCGGTAAAACATTAGATAAAAATATTGGCAAGGTTGGATTGCAAACCGCAATTGGTGGTGTCCGTTTAATTGATTTGTTAGGTGAAGATCAAGTCCCTCGTATCTGTTAATTATATAGACTAAGATTATTTTATATTTAGCTGATTTTAAATGTATAAAAAGAATTTTTGTACTTATAGATTGTGAAGAATAGTAAGTATTGACAATAATCTTTTGTAATAGTAGCATTAAATTAAGTTGTGTAAAATTCATTGATTGTTCATCGGACTTTTATACAATGCTAGTA
>NZ_DXLG01000087.1 GCF_019414865.1 Veillonella sp. | reverse complement strand
ATATTAGACCTTCAAAAATGAATACATTACAGGAAATATAAAACATTAAAAAAGTCGGCTTTAGCCGACTTTTTTTAATGCACTTTTACGCGTTTATGTTGTTGTTCATCGAATACACCATCTACGTCAATGGTATCAAGAATTCGTTTTAGTTCATGCACATCAATTTGACCTGGTGCCGATGCTTTGCCAGCAGAGGCAAAGGTCATAGCATTACCAAATAGAGCGCCTGCTGCGCGCGTAACAGCGCCCAATGGTCCCATGGCCATCGTAATGATTGGATCTGATGGATATAAAGCTTTCACCTCAGCTGTCGCCTCAAGTAGTGTAAGAACATCGCCCGTTGTATGAGGCATAACAGCCATCTTTGGCACGTCGGCCAAGAATTCTTTCATTTGAATGAGGCGATTTACAATAACCTCATGACTTGGAGTGCCATTAAAATCATGGTTACTCATGATAATTGTAATACCATGTACCTTGGCAAATTCAATCGTTTTAAGCATTCTATCTTGATCAAAGAAGAGTTCAATATCGATAGCATCTACCAATCCAGTAGGAATGATGCGCTCTAACATTGTGAAGTAGTCTTGTGAAGAAATAGACTTTTCTCCACCTTCCCCTTTCGTGCGCCATGTAAATAATAAGGCACGACCTTTTAATTGAGGCTTAATAAGCATTAACAATTCAATAATAGCGTCAATGGAGTGGGCCCGCTCGTAATAGTCAATGCGTAGCTCCACTACATGACACGGTGTATTACATGCAACCGCAGTGGCATCTAAAATTTCTTTCATTGTTGTGCCTACAATAGGCACACATATCTTTGTCCCCTTTTCGCCGAGTACAGCATGACCGATACGGACCATAATAACTCCTTTCCGTCCCACAAGGTGAGACAAATGACTTACCTTAAACTAACTATATACCAATATTTTTGTAAAAGCAATCAATCAGCCTATATTGGATTGCTATTCACTAAAAATGTATGAAAGCCTGTTATTATGCACTAAAACAGTATTCTTAGATTAACGATTAGCATCAATTTTTGTTATGCCCAAAACCTTAAGACTAATAAAATATAATTATATTATATGAACCTTACAATACTAGTTATACTAAAAAAGATACCTTGCTCAACTACTGTAATAGTTAAGTAAGGTATCTTTTTAATGTTAATCATGTTGCATGGATAGTTTTCGAGATTGGAAGCCCATATATAGTAATAGCAAGCCGGTAATACTAAATACATAGGATATACCAACATAAGTAGATACAATACTAGCAAATACAGGGCCTACCATAGAACCAAATTGTTGAGCTGTTGTTGTCATACCAAACATGCGACCTCTAAAGCTTGGATCTGTATTGAGTGTTACAGCTGCACTCAAGGATGGATTAATGCCTACAATACAAGAGCCTATTAAGACTTGTAAAATACCAAACCACCAAATGCCCACTGGCAAGCTTTGAAGTAAGAGGACGATACCACTCCCCATCATACAGTAGGATATGGTCTTAAAGTAGCCACGGCGTTCACCAAGGCGAACCCATAGATTTGTCGTCAAGGATCCTGCTAAGCCGCCGATACTAAGGATTGTACCAGAGATCATAGCCGCCCCTTCCATGGTACCTTGCATATCCCCGACATAGAGGGCCAAGATAGGTTGCAACATCATGATAGCACATTGCATAAAGAAGAAAATCCAAAGCAATCGTACTAATACTGGCTGTTGTTGAACAGCTTTAAAGTCTTCACGTAGCGATGTAGATTTAGTAGGTTGAACCGGCTGTTCCTTTCCATCAGCACCTTTAGCATGTAATTTTGGTTCTTTCACAAAGAACAATACGGCCAATGTCGCAATAAATACAGCGATACCAGATACATAAAACACAGGGCGCATGCCTACTACACTTTCAACGGCGCCACCTAAAAATGGACCGATGACATTACCCAAGATAAGTCCCGTTTGGAAGATGCCTAGAGCTCGACCAACCTGTTTCTCATCAACACTGAGGGATACCATGGTCATCGCCGCTGGATAGAACCCATTGGCAAAACCAACGAGCGCACGCCCCATGAGTAGTTGATATTGGTCTGTAACTAAACCAATTAATACATAACAGATGGCAATGGCAAAGCCGGCGCGCAAAGCCATCCGTTTTTTACCTTTATTATCCGCAATCTTCCCCCATATAGGAGCCATAATGCCCGCAATGAGGAAGGTAATACCGAAAACGAGGCCTGACCAAAGTGCTACATCAGCCTTCGGCACACCTAATTCTAAAAGATAGATAGGCAAAAACGGAATGATCATGGTGTAACATATCGCCAGTACCGTCATGGCAGCTGTAATAATCCATACATTGCGCATGCCACCACGAGAATCATATGCAGTTGTGCTCATCCTTTGCCTCCTTTCATATATAAAAGTATATATAGTAATATACTTTTATATGCTATATAAATAAGAGCCGCATATAAAACGCGACTCTCTCATTTATTCCGTTGGAAATTTATGATCCATTACATCTTGTAAGGATACGCGTTCCATAACGTGACGGAATTCATCTTGCAAGTACTGCCACAAAGGAGCAGTCAAGCAATCATTAAACATAGGACATGGCTCAACATCATCTTCTAAACAAGATACGAGAGCAATGGAGTCCTCTGCAGCATATAAAATTTCATATACATTGTATTCAGCAGGCGATTTCACCAAGCGATATCCACCGTATTTACCACGTCCACTTTTAACGAGGCCAGCGGAGGATAAGCGAGATACAATCCCCTCTAAGTATTTATCGGAAAATCCTTGGCGTTCTGCAATTTCACGAATTGGTACATTTTTTTCTACCCCGTGCTCTGCAATATCCGCCAATATCCGTAGAGCATAGCGCCCTTTAGTAGATATTTTCATAAGTTAACCTCTAAGTCATTCATAATATATTTATAGTATATCATAAATTCATACAAAAAATGGTGGGAAATATGATACACTATACATATATCGAAATATTTTCATTCAGATATAATTTTTAATTTCATATCGGGAGGGTGTTATCTAATGTTAGATAAACTATTTCAACTCAGTGAGCGCGGTACCACTGTTAAAACCGAAATTTTAGCAGGTATTACTACGTTTATCACGATGGCGTACATCCTATTCTTAGCGCCTAACATTCTTAGTCTTGCAGGGATGGATAAAGACGCAGTCCTCATCGCTACAGCCTTAGGTGGTGGCCTTGTAACGATTGCTATGGGTTTATTCGTAAACTATCCTATCGCCCTCGCTCCAGGGGTTGGCCTCTTAGCCTTTTACTCCTTTACCGTAGTTCTCGGTATGGGCGTGTCCTGGCAAACAGCATTGGGTGCTGTATTTATCTCCGGTCTCGTATTCCTCGTATTAACACTTACGTCGATACGCCAAATGATCGTTGAAGGCATCCCAGCCTCTATGAAGGTTGCTATTACTGTTGGTATCGGCCTCTTCATCGCTATCATCGGCTTAAAATTATCCGGCTTGATGGCAATCTCTATTAGTTTGTCTCCAAACTCCTTAGGCCAAGTTGTGCAAACACATGGTAATTTAGTACCTCCAGCATCCGAGGCACTCTTGACGCTCGGTAATTTGCACAATGGTGAAACATTGTTGGCTCTATTCTCCCTCATCTTTACAGCTCTATTGATGGCTCGTAAAATTCAAGGTTCCCTCTTGATTGGTGTGGTAGTAACAACAATTGTATCCTATGCTACTGGCCTTTCCACAATGCCTGAGAACTTCACTGTATTAGCAGTGCCTGATTTCTCTAAAGCAGCATTCCTTCAATTAGATATTCCTGGTGCGCTCCACATGGGCTTAATCACGATTATCTTCTCCTTCACCTTCGTAGAATTGTTCGACTCTATGGGTACTTTGATCGGTACTGCTACAGAGGCGAAAATTGCAGATCCTAAATCTGGTAAATTCCCAGGTCTTGGTAAAGCCATGACTGTCGATGCTATCGGCGTTAGTACTGGTGCATTGCTCGGTACTTCTACGATTACTGCTTTCGTTGAAAGTGCGGCAGGTGTAGGTGCTGGTGGCCGTACAGGCTTAACAGCTGTTACAACAGGCGTATTGTTCTTAATCTGCTTGTTCTTAGCTCCAATCGTATCCTTGGTGCCAAATGCAGCCACATCTCCTGTTCTTATCATCGTTGGTGCCCTTATGTTAGGTGCTATCCGCAATATTGACTTCGATGATTGGACAGAAGGCTTCCCTGCATTCCTCGTTATCGTTTTGATGCCGTTCACATACAGCATCGCTAATGGTATCTCTGCAGGTCTTATTGCATACCCTCTACTCAAAATTATTGCAGGTCGTGCAAAAGAGGTTAACTGGATTATGTACGTATTAGCGGTACTCGTTATCATCCGCTACGTATTCTTCTAATTAATAACTAAAAGAACCTATCTCTAAAGATATTAGTAAAATATCTAGGAGATAGGTTCTTTTTTATTACTATTTAGTATTAACGAATCGTTTTTACACCAATTAAGTCTGTACGACTTGGATCGATATCTTTTAATGGCACTACATGATTTCTATAAAAGTCTGCTTCAGATGCTTTCACAGGCACTTGGAAGAACAAGAAATACGCCATATTATCCTTGTACCACGTAACACTGCGCACTAAGCCCTTATCTACATCCCCTGTATATTGAACCTCCCCTATTGGAGTGGAGTCGCTCCACTGTACGTCATGGTACTCCCATGGGATATATTCTTCAGGCCATACAGTATCCATAGAGTAGCTCATGCGGAAGACCATAGTATGATTTACCCAACGACCGCTGCGCTCTTGATACTCTTCACCTTGCTTCCAATATACAGTTTCTAATACATCATTGTCATAAAAATGTGTAGCATAGTATGTATAGCCAAACGGTAAATAACTTGGTACAGATACGTCATAGGACATCTTATGAGATGCATTAATTACACCGCTAGGTAAACCGATGGTTTTGCTCGTAAGTATAGGCCACACAGAATTCGTATGTGTACGCAATGGTAACCCAATCGTTTCATAAGGAGGCCAATCCGGGTCATCATTTTGTTTAACCTTTTTCGCATCGTTTTCTTCAACATTTTGCTTATCATTGCGGTCACCACGTAGTCGAGTATCATCAGCAGCTACGTTACTCACAGGACCTACAGAGTCTACAATTTTGCTTACAAAGCTTTGGTTTCTTGAAGAAGCAAAGTAGAGCATATACACTTTGTGATCTTTTTCCCAATAAGCGATTTGAATAGCGTCTTTACTATAACCTAACGTATGTACAGAAATTCCATTAGGGGTAGTAAAGCTAACTGTATCCTTAGCATTATAATTTGTCTTTTCTAATATAGGCGTTATCACTGTATCGATAGCCCACCCCATACGATATACAATATCTGTATTAGAGAAGGTTAATTTCGGACCATATTCTCCATCACGGCCCGTTTCTGTATATACGATTTCTAATACATCATGGTCCTTAGTCTTTACATCGCGCACTGCATAGTCTTTAGGCATATAAGACGGCACTTGTAATGGATAACCAAACTCCTGCACGGCACTTTCAATATTAGTTTCAACTATATCATTATCACCAACTTGATCATACCAGAGATAACGATCCATAAGTTTTTGATTATCATCGATAATTTTCTGATTATCTACATCTCGTTCAACAGGAACAGTGTTACCATTTTTATCTATTAACGGGTATGTAGCACTAACTGGCTGTACCCCAAAGGTGCTTACTGCTGTAGCCATCGTGGCACATAAAATGGCAGCTCTTATTATTTTCTTCATATTCTCTCCTCTTCGAGCGGTTATACAGGTTTCCGCTTTATTCCAAGTAAATCACTACGTGATCTATCTATATTTTTATAGGCTCCACATGTTCCTTATAGAATTCCGCATCAACTGATTTCACAGGTTCTAAGAACAATAAAGAGTATGCCATACCGTCCTTTGTCCACGTAATGCTACGAATCAATTGTGCTGCTGGATCACCGGTATAAAAGACTTCACCGGATTCACCTGGTTCAGACCATTCAAAGTCCTTATACTCAGCAGGAACATACGGTACATCTTTTACATCGTTCACGGAATAGCCCATTCTATAAACAAAAATACTACCGAGATTTTTCTTACCATCTCTATATGTTTGAGCATTTTTTATAAAGTATACAACCTCTAATACATTATTTTTGTCTTGACGCACTGTATAGACCTCATAACCATAAGGGATATAGCTAGGTGCCTTAACCTCATATGGAAGCTTCTGTGCTGCCTCTCTTAAAAGTCCGTTAAAAGTATGCGCCTTTTGTGTATTCTCTATAGGCCAATCATGAAAGTGCCACTGTAAATGGTCAGTTCTAGGCTCTACATTTTTAAAATTATGTCCTAGCTTAAGTGTTTTAGTAGATACAGACTGATCTCTAGTATCAGGAGTATACACCGTTTCTGCTGTTGCCATTCCTACAGATAGTAGCCCAGTAACGATAACAGCTAAAACGGACTTGTACATTGTTTTTCTCATATTTTTTCCTCTTTATAAACGATTACGAATTTCACCAATCGATTAAGAGTTTTACCGACATTACACAATATATTAT
>NZ_DXLG01000086.1 GCF_019414865.1 Veillonella sp. | reverse complement strand
GGTCTTTTATATATATCATCAATTAATTCTATAGAAAAATATCAAATGCCCTAATTTTGTGCTATAATAAAAATGTTAATAATTAAATTTCTCGATTTATATAGGAGGCTAATATGAGCAAAATTCGTATTGGTATCGTTGGCTACGGCAACTTAGGTCGTGGTGTTGAAGCATCCGTAAAATTACAACCTGATATGGAGCTTGTTGGTGTATTCTCTCGACGTAAAGGTTTAGAAACAGTTTCTGGTGTTCCTACATATACTATGGAGGATCTACCAAACTTCAAAGGTAAAATCGATGTTATGGTTCTTTGCGGTGGTTCTGCAACAGACCTTATCGAACAAACTCCAATGGTAACTAAATACTTCAACTGTATCGATTCCTTCGATACACATGCACGTATTCCTGAGCATTTTGCTAATGTAGACAAAGTAGCTAAAGAAGCTAAAACTGCTACATTGATTTCTTGCGGTTGGGACCCAGGCATGTTCTCTTTACAACGTGTATATGCTGAAAGCATCTTGCCTCAAGGTAAATCTTATACATTCTGGGGCCGTGGCGTTTCCCAAGGTCACTCCGATGCTATTCGTCGTATTGATGGTGTTCTTGATGCTCGTCAATACACTGTTCCTAAAGAACAATACCTTGAAGCTATCCGCAATGGTGAAACTCCAGACGTTGATGGCTACAAAGGTCACCTTCGTGAGTGCTATGTAGTGGCTGCTCCTGATGCGGACAAAGCTAAAATTGAAAATGAAATCAAAACTATGGAAAACTACTTCGTAGGTTACGAAACTGTAGTAAACTTCATTTCCCAAGAGGAACTTGATCGCGATCACAAAGGCATTCCACATGGTGGCTTCGTTCTTCGCTCTGGTGAAAGTACAGATGGCACTCGTCACGTTATCGAGTACTCCTTAAAACTCGATTCCAACCCTGAATTCACAGGTTCTGCCCTCGTTGCTTACGCACGTGGCATCTACCGCCTTGCTAAACACGGCGGCACAGGTTGCTACACAGTATTCGACATTCCACCAGCTTGGATTTCTACACAATCTGCTGCGGACTTGAGAGCACATTCTCTATAAGAAATATAACAAAAAACCCACACCTCAGTGTGGGTTTTTGTCTTCTTATATGGTATACTATTACAAGAAGTGAGGCATAGATGTTTAGTAGCGTCAGCCTTGTTTCTATAGGTAAAAATTTGAAGAAACGGCTTGATTCTACTGGGTCAGGCCCTTTTTCATTCTAGCGGTAGAAAGCTAGGTGTACTAGATAGTCAGTCTATTTTGCCGCCATGATAATGGTAGCGATTAATTAGCAAGAACTGACACATCTAGAGGCCTCGACATCAATATATTATTTATCAATCTTTCTGTAAATGTATTTAGTGACACTACTAGTCACCTATGTGACTAATAGTGTCACTTTTTTAGTACAAATTTATAGCATCTATATGATATAATATTTATTTGATAGAGTTTCTACGGAAGCTTTCACAAAGAACGAAATCAATTAGTTAATAAAAGGTGGTACCATGAGCACAAATTTAGAAGTAGGCATCGTAGGCCTTCCAAATGTTGGTAAAAGTACATTATTCAACGCTATTACAAAAGCAGGCGCTGAAGCTGCCAACTATCCATTCTGTACAATCGAGCCAAACGTAGGTGTCGTTGATGTTCCAGACAATCGTTTAGCTGTATTGGCTGAAATGTTCGGCTCCAAACGCATCCTTCCTGCAGCTATGCGCTTCGTAGATATTGCAGGCCTTGTAGAAGGTGCGTCCAAAGGCGAAGGTTTAGGTAATAAATTCCTTAGCCACATCCGCCAAGTAGATGCGATTGCTCAAGTTATCCGTTGTTTCGATGACCCTAACATCACTCACGTTTCTGGCTCTATCGATCCAATTCGTGATATCGAAATCATCAACACTGAGCTCTGCCTTGCAGACCTTGAATCCGTGGAAAAACGTAAACAACGTATTGAAAAAATCGCTAAATCCGGCGACAAAGATGCGCGTACTGAGTTACCATTACTAGAACGCATCATCGAAGGTCTAGGTGAAGCAAAACCAGTTCGTGCACAAGGTCTCGAAGAAGAAGAATTAGAAATGATCAAAGAGTTGACATTGCTTACAGCAAAACCATCTCTTTATGTAGCTAACATTTCTGAAGATGAAGTATCTGATTACTCCGGTAATGAATATGTAAAACGCGTAGAGGAATATGCGAAAAGCGAAGGCGCTGGCATCGTTGTTGTTTCTGCTCGTATCGAGTCCGAAATTGCAGAGTTATCTGAAGAAGAATCCGCTGCATTCCTTGAAGATCTTGGCCTTGAAGAATCTGGCTTAACTAAACTTATCAAGGCAAGTTATGCACTCTTAGGTCTTATCAACTACTTCACAGCTGGCGAAATGGAAGCTCGTGCTTGGACAATCGTAAACGGCACAAAAGCACCTCAAGCGGCTGGTAAAATCCACTCCGATATAGAAAAAGGCTTCATCCGTGCTGAAATTGTATCCTTCGATGACTTACAAGCTTGCGGTAGCCAAAATGCGGCTAAAGAAAAAGGTCTTGTACGCCTAGAAGGCAAAGACTACGTTATGAAAGACGGCGATGTAACACACTTCCGCTTCAACGTATAATACAAATTAATAACAAAAAACCAGTAAATCGAACGATTTACTGGTTTTTTTAATGCTACAAAATAGCTTTTATTTAATTTTATTTGTCATCATTGCCCAATGCATTTTTAAGGCCACTAATCGCACCTTCTACAGCGTCTTTAGCATCATCTGCAGTTTTTTTGATATCATTAACAACACTATCAGCAGCATCTTTTACTTTTGCTACTGTATTCTCAACAGCACCTTCGGCTTGCATTTGTTTGTCATCAGTTAATTTACCTGCATTTTCTTTTACTGCACCTTTAACTTGATCTAATTTATCTTCTAATGCCATAATTGTGACTCCTTTCATGTAAAATCACGTTTAACCATATAAAATCTACTGTTACAAGTAGAGGGCTATCCTTTTTTTCCGAAGAAAAATGAGACTACAGCAACAACAATGACTGCACCCAATACAGATGGAATTAAGGACATTCCCGCTAAGCTAGGACCCCAGGTACCAAATAGGGACTGACCTACGGACGAGCCAATTAAACCAGCAACAACGTTAGCGATAATGCCCATTGCACCGCCTTTGTTAGTGATGGCACCAGCTAGGAACCCAATAAAACCACCAACAATAATTGACCATAACATATAATCACTCCTTCCTATTTAATCATAATATTCATAAATCCCATCAAAAATACAGTATTTATAAATACTTTAGAATTGTTGTGTATTTATAATATAGCATTCAATTCTAAAGGTTAAATGAAGAATTTCGATTTAGTTCTACATATATAATCTACTCAACTACTGTTACAATTTCATCCATTGTACGACGTGTTTTATTGCGATGTGGTTCTTCATCACGGTAACCAAAGGCAGCCATTACAGCAATGCCAAAGTGTTTAGTATCGAACAGGCCAAGTTCATCACCTAAGAGTGCGGTCATGTCATCTTGATTGAAGCCTTCTAATGGACAAGAATCTAAGCCTTCATACGCCGCCATAGTCATCATGTTCGCCATAACGATATACGCTTGTTTTGAAGCCCAATCAAAGGCAGCCCGTTCAGACTCAAATGTTTTAAAGTCACTTGTAGTAAATTGAGCATATTTCTCACGGTATGCTGCATCAACTTCAGCAGGTAATTGTTTAACCTCTTCTTGAATATGACGAATATATGGAGAATCGAATTCAAGATCAACTTTTTTACGCGCCAAGAAAACTACTACATGACTAGCTTCAAGACCTGCTAAAATCCCCCAGCCATGAGCTTTCATTTTTTCGCGAATTTCTGGATTTTGAATCACCAACAATTGGTAAGCCTCAAAGCCAAGGGATGTAGGAGACAAACGTGCCGCATTAAGAATAGCATTCCAGTCTTCTTCAGAGATTTTCTTATTGCTATCAAACTTCTTACAAGCATAGCGATAGGTCATAGCATATTCTAAATCTTTACGATCCAATTTTGGAGCGGTTAATTTTACATTTTCTATTTCATACTTGCTCATATATACCTCCATAATGATAAAAAATATCATATATTTATAGTACCATAGTTAGCCGTTAAATTATATAAGAATCAAAATTTAAATAAAAAACAAGAAAAAGCCTAGACGATGTCTAGGCTTTATATGGTACAGCTAGCTCGCCTTTTTCATACCAAAAGAGGCCAGATGTACTAATCTTATGTTCTTTTAAAATAGTCTGAACCTGCTCTACAATACTTGGATCTATTTGAACAGATAACCCACACATATCGTAAAGCTCGGGAGGTGTAGCCATCAATTGATGAGGCACCTCTAATTCTGTTAATATCTTGTCCGCTTTATCGCCAAAATAATAGGACGTAAAGACGACTAGCAATTTTTTATTTTCCAAGGCCTCACCTCCTACCATAGCATATACCATTACATTTTTATAACACTGACGATCCATTTAAAGCTAAGGCATCTCGTCTAAATTGGTCCGTTAAAATGCTAGTGCTAAGAATTATAACTTAACTAAATTCTCCCCAAGAATAGAGTCCGTAATAGCGTACATATTTGTAATGCTACCTACGCCAAGTTCTTCTTTTACCCCAAAGTAATCGAGACAAATGCCACATGCTGCAATTTCAACACCAAGATCAGCTAGTTTTTTAATATTTTCTAAATGAACAGAATCATTTACAACCATCTTAACACTGCTGTTGATGAAATAGATTTTAGATGGTTTTACATCGGCTTCTACCATGCACACCCAGAAGGTTTTCATCAAATTTCTACCGAGCTCTTCACTACCTTCACCGAGATAATCTTTTGTCATCAAGATGACACGGTTGCCGTAATTCATTGGTTTACAACTACCATCTGATACTGGATTATCATTAGGGGTCATAGTGAGGTAGAAATCCTTACCATCTTGGCGGATTGCCACACCATAACCACGAGACTTGCCAAACTTTTCTACATTATCGCGACTCACTTCATTATCTACAATAGTAGTAATAACAGCAACTGGATTCGCATCGCTAACCTTCTTAGTTTCAATAACAGGTTTTGGACACAAGCTACCACGTACATCTACAGTTAATTCATTTGTATTGCTCATCATACACCTCTATATTATATACATTATATGTTTTGTAAAAGTATTACCTATCAGCTATCAGCTATCAGCTATCAGCTATCAGCTATCAGCTATCAGCTATCAGCTAATGATATTGTAATTAAATATTGATTGCCAATAGTAGAAAACCTATTTTTTATAAATCTATTATGTAACACGTACTGCTAATCCACTAAAGCTTTCAACAGTACCAATAATAGCCGCACAGTCTATACCAGCCTTATGTAACGACTCTACGAGTTGTTCACCTTCATTAGCGGGAACAGAAAACAGTAAGCCACCCGAGGTTTGGGGATCAAAGAGAATATCCGTCCATACAGGGTCCAAAGCCTGATCTACTTGAACGTCTGTTATAGCCTTTCGATTCCCATAGGATGCAGCAGGCACCAAGCCCATTTGAGCTGCTTCGATGACATTATCAAATAGTGGAATGTCATAAGCTTTAATATGAATGGTCACATCAGAGGCACTAGCCATTTCTACGGAATGTCCCATTAGACTAAAGCCTGTTACGTCTGTACAAGCATGGATGGTAAAGTTGTGAGCCACCTCTGCTCCCACCCGATTTAATGTACTCATGCTAGTGACGGCCTGCTCAGTACCTACAGGGAATAAATCACCTTTTAGAGCATTATTCATAATTCCTGTACCAATTCGCTTAGTTAATATCAGCACATCCCCTACTTGAGCCCCTTTATTTTTCCAAATTCGATTTGGATTCACTTGCCCTGTTACAGACATACCGAAGATAGGCTCTTTATTTTCAATGCTGTGACCACCAACGATGGCAGCACCAGATTCAGCCACGATAGATCCCGCTCCGTTTAATACATCTGTTAATATACCTTGTTCAACAAGAGGCACAGGGAACCCCACAATATTCATAGCCGTTAAAGGCGTACCGCCCATAGCATATACATCACTCAAAGCATTAGCAGCCGCAATTTTACCAAATAAAATAGGATCATTAACCATGGGCGTAAAGAAATCTAATGTTTGCACTAATGCTAGTGTATCTGAAAGTTTATATACCCCTGCATCGTCAGCACCTGTCATATCTGCCAGTACGTGTTCATTGGTAACAGGTATCACTGCTTTTAATACACGATTTAATATATGAGGCCCAATCTTACACGCACAGCCCCCACTTGTTACGTAATCAGTGAGTCGTACCATCCGTCCTCCTTATTCATTCTCGGGCAATCGAGATACGATTTTCTTAACTGCCTTTTCAAATTTCGGGCGCGGCATCAATAGTTGATGACCACAACCATTACATACGATGAGAAAGTCTGTACCAATCCGTTTAACTTCCCATTCATCACTGCCACAGGGATGTGACTTTTTCATTTTTACCACATCGCCTATATAATATCTAACAAATGCCATAGCGCCTCCTTTTATATCGTTCAGTATTTATATACTTATTATACAAAAAATACAATGTTCTATAAACATATCAGAATTCTATAGTTATATAGTTATTTTATGGGGAGTTATTAGTACATTTAACAAAAGATTATTAATACGTAACGTAATCAATAATGATTTTTCATTTAGTTATCATTCTCAATATCAAAATGAACTTATTTTATAAACCCTGTACTAT
>NZ_DXLG01000085.1 GCF_019414865.1 Veillonella sp. | reverse complement strand
GATGTGTATAAGAGACAGGTATAAGAGTACACAACACTATGATATACATCATCTACCATAAGAATAGATTTTTTCTTACGCGCAAATACTAATGGCACATCAAGTTCAAGAGCAGCCATCAACGCCAATGCAATGCCAGATGCTTCAATAGTAACAATACGTTGTACACCTGCATCACGGTAACGATCGGCGATTTCTTTACCGATTGCTTTAAACAATTGTGGATCGATTTGATGATTCAAGAAACCATCGACTTTTAGCACGCGATTATTGAGGACAATCCCCTCTTCACGAATGCGTTGTTTTAATAATTCCATGTGCTCTTACCTCCGCAGCATAACTATCTTTAAATTTTAACGTAAATAACCCCTTAGGGTCAACCTATATCAAGTAAAAGACTTAACAATACAGCTAGAAAAACAGCTCTCTTTAAGACTTCAAAACTTTCCACACTAAATTATAAAATTCAGTAGGTTTATAACAATATAATATAGCACAGATAACAGTACTCTAAAATATAAAAAGACACACTTTCTGAAAATTCTCATAAAGTGTGTCTCATTATTATAAGACCTTATCGCGTGTGCTTTCACGATTAACGAGCAAGGATGTAAAGCGCGCAGCCCCTTCAGATTGAGGTACCAAACGAGAACGGACAAGTACAATATCACGTGTTGGCACTGGAATATCTGTATCGATACGTACCACTGTACCTTCTTGCATCTTTTGTTGCACTACATGGTTAGGCAACATGGAAATACCCATATTAATTTCTACAAGATCAAGCAGCACATCGACGCTACCCAATTCAAAGCGCGGTTTACGGCATGCGCCATGAGTTACTTCATCAAAGAATGTACGGCTCGCAGAACCTTTATGCAAGAGCAAAATAGGCTCATTAAGAAGACGACCTTGATCAAAGAAGCCTGCCCCTTTATAATCAGGACCACCAACAAATACATCTTGAATTGTAGCCAATGTAGTTACCTCTAGTTGAGGATTATCGCGCAAGCCTTCATAATCGTTAACGACGGCTAACTGCGCTTCTTTGTTGAGTACTAATTCTACACAATCAGGTGATGGTCGATTAATGATATGTAGTCCGATTTCGCTTTCTTGCAATTGCCATTTATGGAAGTAAGGTAATAAGAAATGGCGACATAATGTGTCTGTAGCAGCCAGATTTAAACTTTCATAAGCTTGGCTAACACGTTCTTGTAATTGAGTTACCCCATTATCAAGAATGGAAAATGCCTTAGCTACTGTATCAAATAATTCTTTGCCTTCTGGCGTGAACCCTACAGATTTTGTAGTGCGCACAAAAAGAGGCATATTAAGTTCACCTTCTAATTGCTTAATGCTTTGGCTGATGGCGGATTGAGAAACGCCTAACTCTTTGGCTGCACGGGAAAAGGATAAATATAAGCCTACCCCTAAAAAGGTTCTATATAAATCTGCAGATACTGCCATTTTATTCACCTCTGTTATATACTAATAGTAGTGTCTTACTTTTAAATATACATATCATTTACTATATTATAAGCATGGACTCTCAATATATAATGAATATGTAGAAATCTTCATGAAAGTTAGGTCTTATGACCTTCATGAACCTTTCATATTTATTAGTATTTCTAATCTTTTCATAAATAAGATTATCTTTACTTATAAGTCTAGACCGACTATACTTAATTTGTCAATATCCCACAGGGAATTATATACATTACAGGAGGCTATAATGGCTATACAACGATTATTCGTAACAAAACGAGAATCTTTCAACCAAGAAGCACAACGCATGTTACAAACCTTACAACAGGAATTATCTATGCCTGCTACAGGGGTAACCATCTACGAGCGATATGATATCGAACATGTAGATGCAAAAGATTTAGAGGCTGCAAAAAACCTTATCTTCTCCGAGCCTCCTGTAGATACAGTATTAGAAGAAATCCCAGCTGTACAAGGTTTCGTTTTTGCTGTTGAATATGTGCCAGGTCAATACGATCAACGTGCCGACAGTGCTGAGCAATGTATTTCCATGCTCACCCTTACATCTGGCCACATCGTTCGATGTGCTCGTGTATTCGCCATCGAAGGTACTTTCACAAAAGAACAAGAAGAGGCCATTAAAGCGTACTACATTAACCCAGTAGATTCCCGCGAAGCGAGTCTTGAATTACCAACTACATTGGCCCTTGAATTAGAAGATCCTAAACCAGTGGCAACAATCGACGGTTTTACAGACATGAGCGATGCTGATTTAGAAACTCTCATCGATAGCTATGGTCTCGCTATGACATTGGCAGACCTCAAATTAATTAAGCAACAATATGCAGAAGTAGAACACCGCAATCCTACCATTACAGAAATTCGCCTCTTCGACACCTATTGGTCCGACCACTGCCGCCACACTACATTTATGACGGAATTAACGGATATTACCATTGAGGATAGTCGTTTCACAGGTGCAGTAAAAGAAGCCCTTGAAGAATACATGGAAGGCCGTGCTGAACTATATACAACTAAGAAAAAGGCTCGCTCCCTCATGGACATGGCAACACTAGCAGTTAAAGAATTGCGTCATGCAGGCGGTTTAACAAATCTTGATGAATCCGATGAAATCAATGCATGTACAATCATTATTCCTGTTGATGTAAACGGCAAAACTGAAGAATGGTTGTTATTATTTAAAAACGAAACTCATAACCACCCTACTGAAATCGAACCATTTGGTGGCGCTGCAACGTGCTTAGGTGGCTGTATCCGCGATCCATTGAGCGGTCGTGCTTATGTATACCAAGCTATGCGCGTTACAGGCGCTGGCGACCCTCATACTAGCCTTGAAGATACATTAGAAGGCAAATTACCACAAAAGAAAATTACCCAAGAAGCTGCTCGTGGCTACTCCTCTTACGGCAACCAAATCGGCCTTGCTACAGGTGAAGTAAAAGAATATTACCATCCTGGTTATGTGGCTAAACGCATGGAAATCGGTGCGGTTATTGGCGCTGCGCCTCGTAATCAAGTACGTCGTGAAGTACCAGTCGCAGGCGATGTAGTAGTATTACTAGGCGGCAAAACTGGCCGCGATGGCTGTGGTGGCGCTACTGGTTCCTCTAAAGAACATACCGTAGAGTCCCTTTCCACATGTGGCGCAGAGGTTCAAAAAGGCAACGCCCTTACAGAACGTAAAATTCAACGTCTCTTCCGTCGCGGTGAAGTAACAACGCTTATTAAACGTTGTAATGACTTTGGTGCAGGCGGTGTATCCGTTGCTATCGGTGAATTAACAGATGGTGTAACAATCAATCTTGATTTAGTTCCTAAAAAATACGCTGGCCTTGACGGTACAGAGCTAGCCATTTCTGAATCTCAAGAACGTATGGCTTGCGTCATCGCCGCAGCTGATGTAGATGCGTTCAAAGCCTACTGCGACGAAGAAAATTTAGAATGTACAATTGTAGCTGATGTAACTGATACAAATCGCCTTATCATGAACTGGAATGGCGAAACAATCGTAGATATCAGCCGCGACTTCTTAAATACAAATGGTGCAAGTCAACAGCAGGAAGCTATTGTAACAGCTCCAACGGATCGTTCTTACTTCTTACGTGGTTCTTCTAGTGCAGAGAACTTCAAAGAGAAATGGCTTGCAGCCGTATCCGATTTAAATACAGCCTCTCAACAAGGCTTAGCAGAACGCTTTGATAGTACAGTTGGTGCTAATACAGTACTCATGCCATTCGGTGGTAAGTTCCAAAAGACACCTACTCAAGGTATGGTGGCAAAATCACCTGTATTAAATGGGGAAACTACAACTGCTAGCATCATGACACATGGCTTTGTACCTGAGTTATCCGACTGGAGCCCATACCACGGTGCACAATATGCTGTACTTTTATCTGTCGCTAAATTAGTAGCTCTCGGCGGTCGTCGTGAAGATGCATACTTAACATTACAAGAGTACTTTGAACGCCTCAACTCTAAAGAATCTTGGGGTAAACCTGTAGCAGCTTTACTCGGCGCTTACAAAGCACAAAAAGAACTTGAAATTGGCGCAATTGGCGGCAAAGATTCTATGAGCGGTACATTTATGGAGCTTACAGTTCCTCCTACCCTCGTATCTTTCGCAGTGGGAACAGCTCATGTAGATAACATTGTGAGCCAAGACCTTAAAGGTGTAGACCATCGCCTCGTATTCTTCGATGTACCTCGTATGTACGATGACACTCCTGATTGGGATCGATTTAAAGAAAACTGTGAAGTTTTACAAGAACAAATTGAAAAAGGTCGCGTTTACTCCGCTTATGTAGTTGACCAAGGTGGCATTCCTGAAGCAGTTACCAAAATGGCGCTCGGCAACAACATTGGTGTTAAATTCGATAAATATGCGGAACGTGCTATCTTCCAACCAGCTCTTGGTGCATTTATCGTAGAGGTAGATATTAAAGCGGTTAACTATCTCTTAGAATTACCAGGTCTTAAAGTAATAGGTGTAACACAAGCAAATCCTGTTATTGAATGGGCCGATCAATCTGTATCCCTTAAGGAAATTCAAGCAGCTTATGAAGCTCCATTAAATGATATCTTCCCTATGCGTGCGCCAAATGGTGTTGGTGAAGCGGTAGCATACATCCACGATCAACATGCTAAACCTCGCAGCGCATCCTTAGGGGCTAAACCTAAAGTGCTCATCCCTGTATTCCCTGGTACAAACTGCGAATTTGACTCTGCTCGTGCCTTTGAACGTGCTGGGGCAGAAACAGATATCGTAATCATTCGCAATCAAACACCAGAACAATTAAAAGAATCTATCGATGTAATTAAAACAAAATTAGCTGAATCCCAAATTCTTATGTTCCCTGGTGGCTTCAGTGCTGGTGATGAACCAGATGGTTCTGGCAAATTCATGGCTACCCTCTTCCGCAATCCATACCTTGCAGAAGGTTTAGAAAACCTCTTGTACAAACAAGATGGCCTTGTACTTGGTATTTGTAATGGTTTCCAAGCCCTTATCAAATTAGGCTTGTTGCCAGGTGGTCATATCGAAACATTAACCGCTGATCATCCTACATTGACATACAACACAATCGGTCGTCACTTATCTCGTATGGTTAACACTAAAGTTATTTCTACTAAATCCCCTTGGATGAGCGATGCTAAAGCAGGCGAAATTTACACTGTGCCAATTTCTCACGGCGAAGGTCGCTTCATCGCTTCCCCTCAACAAGTATTGGAATTCAATAAAACTGGTCAAATTGCTACACAATATGTAGACTTTGATGGTATTGCTTCCATGGATAGCCGCTTCAATCCAAACCAATCTGTAGCTGCTATCGAAGGCATTTATAGTCCAGATGGTCGCGTATTCGGTAAGATGGCTCACTCCGAACGCTGCGGTGCTGGTATCAGTAAAAATATTCCTGGTTTATTAGAAATGCCAATCTTTACATCTGGTGTAAAATACTTTAAATAATTTATGACTATTCTTTCATGTGAAAGCCTACTCCTTGGGGTAGGCTTTTCAATATTGATTTTTTTCGAAAATATTAGTATTATAAGTTGATGATATATTTACGAACATGAGAATTCGTGTAAACCTATACATAACAAATGTGAGTTAAGAAAGGATTTTATTATGCATTGTGCTCAGAAAATGACCCATAATATCTACTGGATTGGTAGTAATGACTGGACTACAGAACGTTTTGAAAACTTATTCCCTATTCCAAATGGTGTTAGCTATAACAGCTATTTCATTGATGATGAAAAAACTTGTGTTGTTGACTCTGTAGATGCGGAAATTCGCGAAGAATACTTTGATAACTTGACTCATCTATTAAATGGTCGCGACCTTGATTACATCATCGTAAATCATATGGAACCAGACCATTGCCAAACATTGTTGGAAACATTGGAACGCTATCCAAACTGTAAAATGGTTGGTAACGCTACAACATTCCGCATGTTTGAACAATTCTACAATTCTCCAAAACCTGATCAATACTACACAGTAAAAGAAGGCGACGAAATTTGCCTTGGTAAACATACACTTGTTTCCTACACTATGCCTATGGTTCACTGGCCAGAAGTAACTTGTACATATGAAAAATCTACTGGTACATTATTCTCTGCAGATGCTTTCGGTACATTCGGTACAGTTAACGGTAACATCTTTGCAGACCAAACTGATTACGTTGCTACCTACGAAGATGAAGCTCGTCGTTACTACACAAATATAGTTGGTAAATACGGTCCTCAAGTACAAAATGCAATCCGTAAAGTTTCTGGTCTTGACATCAAGCGTATTGCTCCACTTCATGGTCCTATCTGGCGTACACCTGAAACTATCGATTATATCTTGCGCAAATACTTGCACTGGTCCAGCTACACAGCTTGTAAAAAAGGTGTTGTTATTGCCTTCGGTTCTATGTATGGTAACACTCGTGCTATTGCACAACAATTGGCTAAGCAATTGTCCAAACGCGGCGTCACAGATATCAAAATCTACGATGTTTCCAAAACTAATGCTTCCTACATCATCGCTGATGCTTGGAAATACACTAACTTGGTAACAATTGCACCTACATACAATTTGAACCTATACCTTACTATGGAAAACTTCATTCATGAATTGAAAGCACTTAACTTCCAAAACCATAAGGTATCCATCATTGGTAACCACTCTTGGGCATCTGCTGCAATGAAAACAATGGTTGCTCACTTTGAAAACGACTTCAAAGACATTGAAATCGTATCCGAACCACTTGATATCAAATCCTCTTTAAAACCAGAAGATCTTCCAAAAATCGAAAAAATGGCAGACGATATCAAAGCATCCATCGATGCAGCTGAAATCAAAGAAGTATTATAATACTAACACTAAAAGCCGCCTGAAAAGGCGGCTTTTTCTTATACTTTAAAAGTCTTATGAAAGTCTAAGA
>NZ_DXLG01000084.1 GCF_019414865.1 Veillonella sp. | reverse complement strand
TGGTCATTACATTGAGGTGCAATGTATTTTTGAAGGCCATAACCGCCTTGCTTTGGTCTACGTAGACAAGCTGACCTTGACCGATAACGGTGGAGGTCATATTCCGATTGCTGTCCTTCAAGTATTTAATGACATTAGACTGTATATTTCGATACTCTTGAGCAGACAAGATTTGATCACTAATGATAGCCTGTGTACTAATACCTTTTTTACCTCGACCTTTGGCTTGATTTCTAGCAGGTCGTTCTGGTGCACTACTTGTAGTTGGAGGTGGTGCCATACCAACGCCGCCCATTGGAGGCGGAGCCATACCTACTCCATTCATAGGAGGCGGTGTGCTACCTGGTAATCCCATCGGTGGAGGCGTCATACCTACACTCGCAGGTGGCGGTGTCATGCCTACACCACTTGGAGGAGGCACAGTACCAACAGTACTAGTTTGAGCGCTACTCATGGAAGCATTCTGCACAGCCGCATGATCTACAGGAACAAAGCTATTTGCATAGCCACTAGGCGGACCGAATGCATTGGCACCATAAGCAGGCGTAGAAGCCACTGGACCTCGTTGCTCTAATTGAGCCATGCGGTTCAATAAATCGTTACGCTCAGACCGTTCTGAAGACTCTAATGCATATACGCGGTCTTCTAGGCTTTCATCAACAGAACCTAATTTAGCACATAAAACGAGTAAGCCCATTTCGATGATGGTTCGTGGATTATCCACTTGTTTTGCATCATTCATGATGGATTGAGCACTGCGCACATATTGGTTAAGCTCATTAAAATCGATGCTTTCAGCTTGAGCTAAAAACTCATCTTTAAAGGCATCATATACCTTGAGCTCATCCGCATCAGGAGCAACCTTGCCAACAAGCAAGGCACGCACGTGCTGAATGAGGGCTTCCATAATCTGCGTTGCATCGCGACCTTCTGATAACGCATCGTGAATATAGGACAGTAATTTGGGGCCATCCCCATTACGTAAGGCATCTAAGAAATGAATGATCCATTCCTTGCTAACAAGGCCAATCAATTCTTCTACTACTTGAGGTGTAATAGTACCTGTTGCCATACCAGCACATTGGTCTAAGATACTCAACGCATCACGCAAACCGCCATCTGCATGAACTGCGATGAGCTGTGCCGCTGCTGGATCTAAGCCAAAGCCTTCTTGTTCCGCTACATAGGATAAGCGCTGAGCGATATCGTCAGACGTAATCCGTCTAAAGGTGTATCGCTGACAACGAGATACGATAGTAACAGGTAACTTTTCAATTTCTGTAGTAGCGAAGATAAACATAACGTGAGCCGGCGGCTCTTCGATAGTTTTTAAAAGCGCATTCCACGCTTCGGTCGTAAGCATGTGGGCTTCGTCGATGATGAACACCTTTTTACGGCCCTCAACAGGCATGAATTTGACACTTTCACGAAGGGCACGAACCTCATCGATACCACGATTGGATGCGGCGTCGATTTCAAGAACGTCCATGGACTGACCGCTCAAAATCGATTTACAAGCACTACACTCGTTACAAGGATGATCCGTTGGCCCATGCTCACAGTTGATAGCGCGTGCAAAAATCTTGGCCATACTCGTTTTACCAGTTCCGCGCGGACCAGCAAACAAATACGCATGAGCTACCTTATCCTCGCGGATAGCGCGCATCAACGTATCCGATACTTGATGCTGACCAACCACATCGGTAAAGGTCTGCGGACGGTACTTACGATATAACGCAATATATGCCATTGGAACACCCCCTTTTTCCGAAAATTACAATACTTTATTATACCATATTCACAAAAATCTGACTCATTTTATAGAATTCTATAAGTAATTTATCCTCGCTGTTCCCATCTATCAATTAGACATAAAAAAAGCGGCCCCTCAGGCCGCCTTGCAATATTCGATCACGACAGCCCCCGGGTTCCCCGTGGCACATGAAGGTTACCGCTTAGTGCTGCTACCTCTCAGTCCTGACACGATTCACAGGCCCCCATTGCACAGGCCCGAGAACTGCCATGATCCAATATTGCAATACAAATATTATACATGAAAATGCCTCTATAGTCAAAGCTATAGAGGCATTTCATATGTCTTATCTAAAGGATATTCAATTAGATTAGAAATTATTTTGCATATTTTTCTTTGAATGCAGCTAATTGAGCTTCTTCCAAGGATAAGCCTTGTTCTTTATAGCGTTCAATAGCAGCGTGCATTTCTTCATATGCTACAGGTACAACTTTTGTAAATCTGTTTACAAAGTTATTCCAGTTTTCAAGGATGTGACGGCCTTTAGCGGAATTAGTATGCAATACGTGTTGTTCTACTAATTCTTTAATGCGTTTAAGGTCATCATTATTAGCAGGACGTAATTCTACTAGACCTGTGTTTACATAACGTTCATCGCAATCGAGGATGTACGCATAGCCACCGGACATACCTGCTGCGAAGTTACGACCAATTTTGCCAAGTACAAGCACTTCGCCACCAGTCATGTATTCACAACCATGGTCGCCTACACCTTCTACAACAGCTGTGATACCACTGTTACGAACGGCGAAACGTTCACCAGCTACACCATTGATGTAGGATGTACCAGATGTAGCACCATAGAAGGCAACATTACCGATAAGGATGTTTTCATCAGCTTCAAAGATGGATTTCTTAGGTGGATATACAGTGATAGTACCACCGGATAAGCCTTTACCGAGGTAATCATTCGCATCCCCTTCAAGTTCTAATGTCATACCTTTAGGAATGAAAGCACCGAAGGATTGACCAGCAGAACCTTCAAAGTTCAATTTGATTGTGTTATCTGGCAAGCCGCTTTCACCATAACGACGTGTTACCTCAGAACCAACCAAAGTACCTACTACACGGTTAATATTATTGATAGCCAATTTAGCGCGGATAGGTTTTTGATCTTCGATAGCAGGACGACACATACGCAAGAGTTTGGACATATCCAATGTGCGTTCCAATTCGTGATCTTGGTCAACCATATGCATATGACCTACAGATGCATCGATGTATGGGTGGAACAATACGCGTTTAAGGTCAACGCGAGACAATTTGAAGTTATCGTCTTGAGATTTTTGACGAACAAGATCGATACGGCCTACCAGCTCAGCTACGGAACGAATGCCTAAACGAGCCATGATTTCACGCAATTCACGAGCGATGAAGATCATCAAGTTTTCTACATACTCAGGTTTACCTGTGAAACGAGCACGCAATTTTTCGTCTTGTGTAGCAACGCCGTAAGGGCATGTGTTGAGGTTACATACACGAGCCATTTTACAGCCTACAGCAACGAGTGGTAATGTACCGAAGCCGAATAACTCAGCGCCAAGCATAGCCGCAACAGCTACATCGAAACCAGTCATCAACTTGGAGTCTACTTCCAATTTAACACGGTCACGCAATCTGTTGAGCATCAATGTTTGATGAGTTTCGGACAAACCTAATTCCCAAGGCACACCAGCATGTTTTACAGATGTACGACCTGCCGCACCTGTACCACCATCGTAACCAGAGATTAAGATATTATCTGCTTTTGCTTTCGCAACGCCAGCCGCGATAGTACCAACGCCTGCTTCAGATGTTAATTTAACGGAAATACGAGCATCTTTGTTAATGCATTTCAAATCGTAAATCAACTCTGCCAAGTCTTCGATGGAGTAAATATCGTGATGTGGTGGTGGAGATACGAGTTCTACGCCAGGAGTGGAGTGACGAGCTTTCCCGATTTCAGGGTATACTTTTTTACCTGGTAATTGACCACCTTCACCTGGTTTAGCACCTTGTGCACATTTGATTTGCAATTCTTTTGCATGAATGAGGTAGTTTGCAGTTACACCGAAACGACCAGATGCAATTTGTTTTACTTCAGAGTTCATGCTGTCGCCGTTTGGCAATGGTTTGAAGCGAGCTACATCTTCGCCGCCTTCACCAGAGTTAGATGTAGAGCCAAGGCGGTTCATAGCGATAGCAATCGCTTCATGCGCCTCTTTACTGATAGCACCATAACTCATAGCGCCCGCTTTAAAGCGTTTTACAATAGATTCTTCTGGTTCAACCTCTTCAATAGGAATCCCGCCACCTACTGGGTAGTTCAATTCCATCAAAGAGCGCAATGTAACGTGGTAATCATTGCGAATCGCTTTAGAATACTCTTTATATTTAGCGTAGTCGCCATTGATAAGGGATTCTTGTAAAAGATCGATAGTCTTAGGGTTAAACAAATGCTCTTCCCCATCTTTTACAGGACCATACCAACCGCCTGGTTCGAGTACAGTTTCGTCGGATTTGAAAGCACGTTCGTAACGAGCTAAAGCTTCGTGTGCTACACCGCCAAGACCGATGCCACCAATACGTGTTGGGGTATTTACGAAGAACTTGTTGATGAAGTTAGTATTCAAGCCCAAAGCTTCGAAGATTTGTGCACCATGATAAGAACGTACTGTAGAAATACCCATTTTGGACATAACCTTCATGATACCACCCACAGCTGCTTTGATGTAGTTCTTTTCTGCTTGTTCAGGAGTAATATCGCCAAGGCGTTTACGAGCTTGTAAATCACGTACGGTTTCAAGCGCTAAGTATGGGTTGATGGCTGTTACACCATAACCAATTAATGTACAGAAGTGATGAACTTCGCGTGGTTCACCAGATTCGAGGATAAGACCAATTTCTGTGCGCAATACTTTTCTAATTAAGTGATTATGAACAGCTGCTACAGCTAACAACGCTGGAATTGGTGCATGATTTTCATCGACTCCACGGTCGGATAAAATCAATACATTTTGCTCTGTACGTGCTGCTTCTTCTGCTTTTTCGCACAATTCATTCAACGCATCACGCAAGCCATCCGCACCCTTAGTTGGGTCGAAGAGGATTGGCAATGTAACAGATTTCATGCGACGGCAATCAAGAGCCTTAATGGACGCCAATTCTTGATTTGTAAGGATTGGGGTACGCATGGACAACGCATAAGTACCAGCTTTATTAGGGTCTGTTAAGTTACCAGAGTTACCAAGCATAACGCGTGTAGATGTAACCATTTCCTCACGAATAGAATCGATTGGAGGATTTGTTACTTGCGCGAACATTTGCTTAAAGTAGCTGTATAACAATTGTGGTTTATCAGACAAGATAGCAAGTGGAGCATCGGCACCCATTGCACCTACAGGGTCTTTACCATCTTTCGCCATAGGTACGATCATACGCACAAGATCTTCTTGAGTATAACCAAAGGCTTGTTGCTTTTTGAACAAATCGTCTACTTTTGGAATATCGCTTTCATCAGCTTGCGTAATTTCAGACAAGTGGATAACGTGCTCTTTTACCCATTCATCATACGGCAATTCAGTAGCAACGCGTTGTTTGATTTCTTCGTCGGAAATAATGCGTTGTTCCTCTGTATCGATGAGAAGCATTTTGCCCGGTTCCAAACGACCTTTAGCGCGAATATTTTCAGCATTTTCGTTTACTACACCCACTTCGGACGCCATGATAACGCGATCATCAGTTGTTACATAGTAACGAGCAGGACGCAAACCATTACGGTCAAGTACGCCACCGATAACAGTACCATCAGTGAAGCCCATAGCGGCAGGACCATCCCATGGTTCCATCATGAAGCTATTGAACTCATAGAAGTCATGTTTTTCTTGGCTCATGAGATTATTGCGTTCCCAAGGTTCAGGAATCATCATCATAATCGCATGAGGCAAGGAACGACCTGTCATGTGCAAGAATTCCAAAGTATTGTCGAACATAGCAGAGTCAGAACCGCTGTCATCTACTACAGGGAATACCTTTTTAATATCTGGGAATAATGGAGATTCTGCTTTACCTTCACGAGCATTGATCCAGTTTACGTTACCACGGATTGTGTTGATTTCACCATTATGCACTAAGAAACGGTTAGGATGCGCCCGAGCCCAGCTTGGGAATGTATTCGTACTGAAACGAGAGTGAACCATAGCCAATGCAGATGTAAAGTCAAGGTCACTCAAATCAAGGTAGAAGTCACGCAATTGACCAGGTGTTAACATACCTTTATATACGATTGTTTTAGAGGACAAGGATGCAATATAGAAATCACTAGATAATTCCTTGCTCAATGGAACAATGCGTTTTTCTGCTAATTTACGAATAATATATAATTTACGTTCAAATTCTTTATTATTAGTTACGTCTGGGCCTTTACCGATGAGGATTTGAATCATCCAAGGGCGAATAGCAGCTGCTTCTTTACCAACCTTTGTACCATCTACTGGTACTTCACGCCAACCAAGAACAACTTGACCTTCTTCGCGTACAACCTCTTCAAAAATGCGTTTTTGCTCGTTACGGAGGCTTTCATATTTATGGGCAAAGACCATACCTACGCCGTACTCACCAGCTGCAGGCAAGTTGATACCAAGCACTTCGCATTCGCGTTTAAAGAACTCATGAGGAATTTGTACCAAAATACCGGCACCATCCCCTGTGTCCTTATCGGCACCAGCACCACCACGGTGTTCAAGGCGCTCTAAAATACGCAAACCATTATCGATAATATCGTGGGATTTTTTACCTTTAATATTAACGACAAAGCCCATGCCGCACGCATCCTTTTCAAATTGGCTGCTGTACATACCATTAGCTTCGAGTCTAGCTTGATCTAGACGTTGTTGCTCGATTGTGCTCTGATTCATATCCATAACGTGCACTCCTTCATATCACTTGATCATCCCAAGCGCTGCGGCATCGTTCCGTTCGGTCTTGGTGAAAGTATAAACTATAAACTACCTCTAAAGAATCCATTCTGTAGTGATATTATCGGCTGTGACCGTCCATAACCTCATCTAAGTTTTAAATTCTATAGAATTTTTGTCTATACATAGTATACTCCTGTCCACTGTGAATTGAAAATATAAAAAAAACATAGTCTATGACTTTAAGTCATAGACTATGCATTTTTATCACTATTGTTTTTTGTATACAC
>NZ_DXLG01000083.1 GCF_019414865.1 Veillonella sp. | reverse complement strand
GCCTTCTATATTACTATCATTGTAACACAGAAGGCTCAAGAATTTATCCACTATTAAATTTTTAAAACTGCATTGATTTAACTTGCACACGCAGTACAGTTTTCAATTTAGCGGGCTCCACCTTTCGCGCATCAGACAAGTAGATTTCCCGATGCCACTCGTCGTTAGCACGTTGCAAATTATGAGCAGCGCAGAAATCATCTACTTTCATAAATGATTCCGGTTCGTCATCGTAAGGCCCGACATGCAATATCTGCACGCACTCCCCGTCCTCAATTGATTCGAGCCGCACATCCTTAAAGCGAGGCAGCGATTTTTTCTTGGATACATTCATAATGGCCGCCTCCAACACGTCAGGAGTCACAAAATCAGGTTGTCTGATCATCACCCGATATTGCAGATTATTCTTATCAAACTGCTCCGTATGCTCGATCTGCTTCCAAAGCGCCTCCAGCACAAGGAACTTCATGCTCGGCACCGTAACCTGCACCGCCTGCTGCTTTGGACAATACAGTTCCTTTTCGTGCTTACGCCATTCATGCTTTACTGCTGTCATAATTAACCCCTCTTTCTGAAAAAAAATATATGATTTCTTTTATCGTAAGGGAGGATTATGAAAGATAATTAAGAGCCCCTATGCCAAAGCATAGGGGCTCTTTTCACACACTCGCTTCCACAAGTGATTTTGTATATGGGTGTACCGCTTCTTTAAGTCGTTTTGATTCGATATTTTCTACGATTTGCCCATCTTTCATAACGATGATTCGGTCTGTTACGGCTTGTAATAGTCCGATGTCATGGCTGACGAATACGTAGCCGAAGGGTTGTTCCCTGTGAAGTTTTTGTAATAAATCTAGTACCAGCTTTTGATTCACCGCATCAAGGGCTGATGTAGGTTCGTCAAAGAGTACTAGCTTGGGGTTCATCAACATGATCCGTGCCAATACGACACGTTGTAACTGACCACCGCTGACTTCGTGAGGGTATTTATACACCGTATTTTCTGGCAAGTCTACTCGTTGCATCCATTTACGGATATCGTCCTTTGCTGACGCCACATCCATAAGCCCATAGTTGATATACGGCTCTAAGAGAAATGCTTCTAAGTTCATTCTAGGCGGAATCACCGCCAAGGGATTTTGGAACATCATCTGCATAGAGCGATATATTTCTGTATGATTTTGAATGGAATGGATGTCCTCACCAAAGAGTCGCAAGGTGCCAGATGTAGGTTTTTCTAGCATGGCAATCATCCTAAGCAATGTACTTTTACCGGAACCACTACCACCAGCAATACCTACCCGTTCATTCTCCGCTACAGAAAAAGATACGTTATCAACAGCACGAACCGTATGATTGTGGTTTGTATATTGTTTACAGATATTCTCGAGTTGAATCATACTACACCACTTTCATTACAGAATCTAACAAAATACGAGTATACTCATCTTTTGGATGGGCCATGACCTCTTCGGTAGATCCCACTTCAACGAGTTGCCCCTTATTCATAACCCCAATCCTATTGGCAATGCGCGCCGCCGCCTTGATGTTATGCGTTACGATAATAACTGTTGCACCAAGGGCTTGTGTTACCTCTTTCATAAGATCCAATACAGAGGCTTGTACGAGCATATCCAGAGCACTGGTCGGTTCATCGGCAAATACGATGCTCGGCTTCAAGATAAGGCTTAAAGCTATTGCCAATCGCTGCTGCATGCCACCGCTCAATTGAAACGGATAGGACTGCAAGATACGCTCTCCGTCGGTTAAGTGAACAAGATTAAGCATATCTATAACGCGGCTTACATCATAGCTTTCACCATGGGCACGGAATAAATCTTTGAAGTGATTTTCCACGGTGCGATTTGGATTTAGATAGGCGCTGGGATTTTGAAAGATCATAGAAATCTTGGTGCCCCGCAATTGTCGCCAATCACCATCACTCAATGTAGAAACATCGGTTCCGTTTAGCAAAATTTGGCCGCTAATGGTAGCTTGTTTCAACATGCCAAAAGCGGCACGAACTAACGTAGATTTACCAGATCCGCTTTCACCAACGATGGCAAAGACCTCACCATTGGGCACGGAGAAGGATACATTACGCACCGCCTCTTCCGCACCATATGAAATTGTAACCTTATCAAATACGATACAATCAGATTTATTCAATAGTAGAATCCTTTGTTAATAAGTAGTAATCGATTGGATGTACTGGTACATTTTTAACTTTTGTAGTAGATACAACCGTTGCACTTGGATACAACAAATAGATATCTGCTACGTCATCAACTAAGATTTGTTGCGCTTGTTTTGCAATATTAGAGCGTTCGTTTTGATCAAATGTTACGGACAATTGGTCGATTAACGCATCTACTTGAGGGTTAGAGTAGCCACCAACGTTTGATTTCGCACCAGTTTTGTAGAATAAGCTGAGGAACCAGTAAGGATCGTTTGTAGACATAGTCACTACATTGCGTTCTACTAAATCGAAACCATCTGTACCAAGTGTATCTACTTCATCAGGGCTTTGTAATTTCTTAAGAGTTACAGCAATACCAGCTTTTTTTAATTCTTGTTGAATTTCTTCGTATAAGCTTGTGTCTTTACCCCAAATAGCAATAGTAATCGCTAATTCTTTGCCATCTTTTGCATACATGCCGTTTGCATTTTTAGCGTAACCAGCTTGAGTCAAGATTTGGTCAGCTTTTGCTACATCTGTCATCGGTTTATTAGCAATCGCATCATAGCCTAAGTTGGCAGATGGCGGGAATGGTGCCGCCCCTGGTGTAGAGCCATTGCCGATGATTTTAGCCATGGAATCATAGTTAATGATATGAGCAATAGCGGAACGCACAGCTTTATCATGTAATGGAGATGCTTCTGTGTTGTTTGCTTTCAACATAAACACACGAACGCCAGCAACGTCTTGAATATTGAAACCATCTTTGAACAAGCTGCGGTTAGCAGAATCCACTTTTTGAATTACGTCTACGTCTTTAGATTGCAACGCCATAGCGCGTTTGTTATTGTCTTCGATGTCTTTTACAGTTACAGAATCAAGACCTGGTTTGCCGCCCCAGTAATCTGCGAAGGCTGCAAGTTCAATTGTTTCACCTTTTTTGAAAGTAGTGATTTTGTAAGGACCGGTAAGAACTGGTTTAGATGCTACATCTTTAAGATCTGCAGTGTCCATGATAACGAAAGCTGGTTCAGTCAAGCTGGACAATAAGGAGCCGTTAGGTTCTGTTGTTTTAATAATCAAGTTTTGACCATCTACTGCGATAGATTCAATCTTAACAGCTTTTGCAGAACGAGCACTTTGTTTCATTGTGTACTCGATGGACTCTTTTACCTTTTGTGGCGTCATTGGAGTGCCATTGTGGAATTTAACATTTTCACGGATGTGGAATTTCCATGTTGTAGGGTCCACATTTTCCCAGGAGTCTGCTAATTGTGGAGCAAATTTCATATCTGGTGTTACCGTTGCCAATGTTTCACCAGCGCCGATACGCGTCAATGTCCACGCATCCCACTCGTGAGTTGGGTCTAATGTTTCACCAAACCAATACAAACCAACATTCATATGCTTCCCTTGTTTGCCTTGTTTAGCGGTATCACTTCCGCAACCTACCAAGAGAGCTACCATGCACAGCATAGTTAGACATGCTAATAACCAACGTTTCATAACTTCTCCTTTTTGAACATCGCCTCTGTGAAAGAGGCTTTCAACATAAACATCTATACACAGCGCGGTTAGCGAGATACATCGAGGGCATCGCGCAACGCATCACCAATATAGTTAAATAAAACAACAGTAATAAAAATAGCGAGCCCCGGGTAAATTAGCAGCCACGGCGCCGTTTGTAGAAAATCTCGGGAACTCAACAAGATAGCGCCCCACTCCGGATCCGGCGGTTGCACACCGATGCCTATGAGCGAGAAACTGGCTACCAAAATGATGGCATCACCTAGATGTTGAATAATAACAATCACCAACGGTGGCAATACATTCGGCAGAATATAGCGCCACAGAATTCGTAGATTTGAAGCACCTGACATACGAGCAAAGGTAATATACTCCGCATGGCGTTCAATCTGTACGAGGCCTCTCGTGATACGGGCGTATTCCGCCCATTTCGTAATGCACAAGGAAATGATTACATTCGTTATGCTGGGTCCCATAATACCGATGAAAGCAATGGCAATCACCATGTTCGGAAACCCTAGTACCAAATCAATCAAGCGAGATAACCAACGGTCAATGCTAGGTGTAGAGAATCCTGCTAACCCACCAATAGCGATACCGATGGCCCCACTAATGCCAATGATGGTGAAAGCAATTCCTAATGATGCTTTACCGCCATAAAGGATGCGAGACCACACATCACGACCGAGTTGGTCAGTACCTAATAGATGGGTACTACTAATATCTTGTAAGCGGTCCGCGATATTCGTCGTTTCAGGATCAAATGGTGCTATATAGGGAGCGCATAAGAAAAATGCGATCCATAGAGCTGCTAATACTAACATAACGTATAAAGTATAGGGCTTTTGTCTATTCATAAGAGCCTCCTTTTATGGCGGCTCTTCGCTTCGGATTCAGCCAAACACTCAATACATCAATGATAATATTAATTACGATGAACACCAAGGTAATCCAGATGATATAGCCCTGCATCAATATATAATCGCGAGCCATAATGCCTTGTACCATCATGTAACCAATACCTTTTATGGAGAATACCGTTTCAATAACGGCAGACCCACCTAGCATGGCACCCATCGTTACCCCCATCATGGGCAATAACATAAGTCCCACATGAGGGAATATGTAACGGGTGTAGACCATCCATTCTGGCAAGCCTAATGCTCGCGCCCCCTGTACAAAGGGCTGTCGCGACACTTCTAAAATAGCATTGCGCAATCGACGAATATAGAGGCCACATATCCATAAAGCAAGGGTTACCGCGGGCAATACATAGGCAGAAAAACCATTGGTATTCGTTACCGACACTAGCTGTAATTTAACACCAAACAAGTACAGTAATAATAAACCAACCCAAAATCCAGGGATTGCTAATGCTAAGAATGTAATGAGACGAATCCCATGATCAATCCAAGAGTCTTGATACTTGGCAGATAGCATACCAAGAGGTATACTCACAATAATTCCCATAACAAGAGCTAAGGATACTAGCCCCAAGGTATTAGGCAAGGCGCCACCAAGAATGGTCGCTACTGGTAAAGCATACAGAATAGACTCACCAAAGTCCCCTTGTACAATTTGACCTAACCAACGTAGGTATTGTTGCCACCAAGGGTCATTGAGCCCTAACTGCTCTCGTATCTGTGCAACTACAACTGGATCTGGTGTAGCCCCTACAAGATTAAACTTCATCGACACGGGGTCGATAGGAGATAATTTTATCAATACAAATGTACCGATAGTAACCACCAATAAAATACCCACAATACTCGCCAAACGCTGTAGTATTAATCGATACAATACATCACCTGCCTTCTTTATCACCAAATAGCTATATTTATATTCTATCAATGTAATACTTAGATAGATATACCCATACGGGTATTTAGAATCGTTATCATTATGAAAGTTTTGCATACCAGCAAAAACGGCCCCTCATGAGAGGAGCCGCTTCTTATATAACCCTTACAGTGTCCATGCGAGTGCTTCACCACAGCTCGCATGCCTATCCCACTAGGCTGGACTGTTATATTATTTTGTATATGCTGTATGTGCTGTAGGTGCTACAGTGTTAGCAATGATCGCTTTTGCCATGTCGCGATTTACAGGGCGTTCAAAGTACATCGCATGGTTTTGACCATCTTTTGTCCACCCAGCGAGGTATACCATTTTTTCGCCACCTTTGAAAGTAACCTTTGTACCGTTTACCTTTTCTGTAGCTGTAACGCGATAATCCTTATGATTACCACTGATATCACCTTTTGTAGTACCTACGCGATACACAATACGTTTGCCTGCTGCTTGATTGCGAGTAGAATCTTCACCAGCTTGGTAAACATACACAACTTGCAAAACATCTTTATTGATTGTGCTTACAGACTCAATATTATAGCCTACAGGTAATACTTTAGGTAGATGAGGCATAATATTCATGTATTTAGCAGCTTCATCAATAGTAGCAAATTCATGAATTGGGCTTGGCATACCAACCATTGGAGCTGCCTGTTCTGCAACTACAGGTTTAGCTGGATCTGGTTTTACATCTAAAGTACCTTGTGCACCAGCAACAGTGTAAGAACCTACACAAGCACACGCAACTGCTAGTAATACAAATTTTTTGACCATGGGTATAATCTCCCTTCGCGTAACATAAAAATTATTAAAAACACATTTATTTTGTATGTGATTTTTCCTCAACAATATTACGGATAATAGCCTTCGCCATATCTCGTGTAACGGGGCGATAAAAATCTAAAGAATGATTTTGTCCATCTTTCATCCACGATGCAAGATAGACCATTTTCTTACCACCTTTGAAAGTAACCTTTGTACCATCTACACTTTCAGTTTCTATAACCTTATGAATCTTACGGTCATCGCTGATATCACCCTTTAATGTAGTAGATGTACGATAAAAAATAAGAGCACCACCGGCCTTATTTACGTACGGATCTATACCGGGTTCATACACGTACACAACCTGCAAAATGTCTTTCTCAATAGTAATGACAGATTGAATATTAAATCCTACTGGCAACAGCTTTGGCATTTGAGGTCTAAACCCTATATATTCAGACGCTGCTTCTACAGTGGTAAACACATGTACAGGACTTGGCATAACAACGCCAGGAACAGCTGCTTCAACAGACATTTCTAGGGGTTCAGAAACTCTAGTTTGTGAATCCGTTGTACCTTGAGCCTTAACAACTCCATAAGTACCTATACAGACGCAAGCTAAAGCCATCAACAAAGATTTCTTTAGTATCGAGGTCATAATAATATACTCCGCAAAAT
>NZ_DXLG01000082.1 GCF_019414865.1 Veillonella sp. | reverse complement strand
GTTTATAACCGTAAAGAGGTTCCTATTGGTCACCGATGTGACTATTAGGAACCTCTTTTGTATTTACTTTTATAGTCTCCTTATTCTACGCTACAAGTAAGTGTTACCTGTTGAAAGTTTAGATGTAGATTGAGTGATAAATATTCTATAAGTTATTGTGGTTACTACACTTAAATTGGAGGTATATATGAAAACGATTAGTACGGGTAAAGCATTTAATGAATTGGATTCAAAGGAACTTGGAAAATGGGGCGAACGGGTGGCCATTAAATATATTGAAAAGATTGGCCTTACAGTAGTAGATACGAATTATAGAACACGATTAGGAGAAATTGATATCATTGCCAAACGCGATTTAATCTATCATTTTATTGAAATTAAAGCCCGTAGAGGAATGCAGCATGGATTGGCTCGAGAGGCGGTGACAAAGAAGAAACAAAAGCATATTAAACGGGCAGCTATGTTATTTTTATATGATTTACATCAAAAGAAACGACACTGGAAGGAAATATCCTTTGATGTAATAGAGGTGTATCTACACGAGGACTTTCAAAGTTCCATTCATTATTTACCGCAATGCTTTTAGAGAGGTTACCTATGTATGCAAAACTATATGGAGCCACCTTACATGGCATAGATGGATGTATTATTACAGTAGAGGTCGATATATCGCAAGGTTTACCTGTCTTTGACATTGTAGGTCTACCTAATCAATCTGTTAAGGAGGCTCGTGAACGTGTGAGGGCTGCCATTAAAAATAGTGGCTATGAATTTCCTATGAGACGTATTGTAGTAAATCTAGCACCTGCTACAATTCGTAAAAGTAGTGCTGGACTCGATTTAGCTATTGCTTTAGGGGTTCTGTTTGCATCAGGACAGATAAAGGGGCGCAAAGCTAATATTTCTGCTATATTAAAAAATAGTCTATTTATGGGAGAGCTAGCTTTAGATGGATCACTATTACCAACCTTTGGTACATTGGCGATGTCATTGGCAGGGTTAGAAGCTGATTACTCCACTATATATACAAGCGTAGTAAATGGACATAATCTAAAAGCTATTCCAAATCTTACTATATATGGCGAGTCTTCATTACAAAATATTATTACCGTCTTAGAAGATCAGGTTAAATCTAAATCTATTTCAACTTTCAAAAAGATAAAAATAGGGAAAAATCAAGATGAGATATTAATAGATACGATGGATAATAAAAACCATAATACTACGTATGATGTAGATTTTGGCGATGTACAAGGTCAAGAGCTTGGTAAACGGGCCATGCTCATTAGCGCTGCAGGACATCATCATTGTATTATGATAGGTCCGCCTGGTGGTGGTAAAACGATGATGGCCGAACGATTACCGACCATATTGCCTCCTATGACTTGGAATGAGATGGTTGAGGTAAGTCGCATCCAAGATGTGATCGGTTTACTCGGTGATAAGGGACTCGTTAAAACTAGGCCTTTTAGGCATCCACATCATACGGCGACTTTGGCGAGTATGGTAGGCGGCGGTATTCAAGGTCGACCTGGTGAGGTAACCCTTGCTCACGGAGGTGTGCTGTTTATGGATGAGGCACCTGAATTTCAACGTCAAGTTATCGATGCGCTTAGGCAACCTTTAGAATCACGTACAATTACCATCAATCGCTCTCAAGGTAATTACATATATCCTGCCGATTTTATTTGTATCTTAGCGGCTAATCCATGTCCTTGTGGCTATTATCATGATCCGTATAAAGAGTGTGTATGTACGGAAATAATGGTTAAAAATTATCAGCAACGATTATCTGGACCTATTATGGATCGCATCGATTTGCACATACCTGTTGAAAGGCCCACATTAGAGCAATTATTAGATACTTCGTCTTCAACGATGACTAGTGAAAGTATGAGAGAACAAGTTGTTATGGCGACCTCTATGCAACAGAAACGGTATGAAGGCCTAGATTTTAGCTCTAATGGTGCCGTACCGCATAAGGCCATAGGTGAGCTTTGCCATATTACCGATAAGGCTTGGAGTGTACTCGGTAATATATTTGACCATTTCCATTTAAGTGGACGTGCTTTTGATCGCATATTAAAGGTCGGTCGTACCATAGCAGACCTTGAGGGAAACCCACAAGTGGAACCACATCATATTTCCGAAGCAATGTTATTTAGAACAGGTAAGTAGGTGATATTATGACAAGATATGACGACAACATTTATATTGCAGGTCTCCAAAGTTTATATAATGTGGGCGCAGCACATATAAGGAGTTTTATTGATGATTTTGGAGGACCCTATGAAGCTTGGCAAGCTGTTAAGAAGGTTGAAAATTTGAAATCTTATTATCATATTTCCGTAGGAGATAAACGTGCTATTGCAGCATCGGCTAAGGATGAAAAACTAGATTATATAATTCAAAAATTAGATGAATATAAGATGGATGTTACTACCTTTCTAGATAAAGATTTCCCATCTATGTTAAACCAAATCTATAATCCACCAGCTATATTATTTATGCGAGGCAATCGAGCTTTATTAGATAAAAGACTGAACCGTATTGCTATTGTAGGGGCTCGACGGTGCTCGTTATATGGTCGGAATGTGGCGAGAATGTTGGGAAAAGAACTAGGCAAATACAGTACTATAATTGTGAGTGGTGGTGCTCGCGGCATCGATTCGCATGGTCATGAAGGACTACTAGCAAGTCAGGGGTACGGCATTGTAGTTATGGGATGTGGTTTAGACATTGTATATCCTAGAGAAAATTCAAAATTATTTGACCGGATACTGGCAAATAATGGCTTGCTCCTATCCGAATATCCTCCAGGCACACCACCATCGGCAAAGCATTTCCCTGCGCGTAATCGTATTATTAGTGGACTTAGTCGAGGGGTAATCGTAGTGGAGGCTAAGTCTAGTAGTGGATCCTTAATTACGGCGGATATGGCGGTCAGTGAAGGGCGCGATGTATTTGTAGTACCGTGTAACCTATTAGATCATACAGCGGATGGCAATAAGTTTCTTATGCGCAATGGGGCTTATGTACTGACTGGATATGAGGATATAGTGGAACAATATCATTTAACTTTACGAGATTTTTTCGCCACAGAAGAGAAACTTTCACCGGCAAAAAAGAAACTTTCAACGTCAAAGAAAGAGGAACATAGTCATGTGAAAGAGGGGGATTTATGGAGTAATACATGTAAGGGTGTTGATAGTCATGGGCCGTCTATGTTAAGCTTTAGTTTGGATAAGAGTTTAATCTTGAGTGAAATACCTCATGATCGATGTATTACTGTTAGTGATATTTTGAAAGTAACTCACATTCCATTGCAACAATTGCAGCCCTTATTACTAGAGTTAGAGCTAGAAGGGGCTATAGAGCATCAACCGCCGAGAGGCTATATTAATATGACTAGGAGTGATATACTTGTCCATTAAACGATCTATCGTTATTGGCGAGCCAAAAGCAGCTAGTACTAGTAAAGAAACAAAAAAGAAAAGTACTACAAAAGAGAGTACTACGATAAAACGTAAGGTTGCCAAAGAGGCTCTTACTCCTATGGGGATTGTACGGGACAAGTCTGTATTACAAACCTCTGTGCCACCTGAACAACGTGAACCTCGCGTATATAATCCAGATGGCAAAGTATTGGTTATCGTAGAATCTCCTGCTAAATCTAAAACAATTGAAAAATTCTTAGGTCCAAACTATGTGGTAAAAGCAAGTATGGGCCACTTACGAGATTTGCCTAAATCTCAGATGGGTATCGATATAGAGCATGGCTTTACACCGCGCTATAGCAATCTAGTAAGTCGTAAAAAGGTTATTGATGAACTCGTTTCCTATGCCAATGAAAGTAGTGCCGTATTGCTCGCAACTGACCCTGACCGCGAAGGGGAAGCCATTTCATGGCATTTAGCGTACATTCTTAATGTAGATCCTACGTCTACATGTCGTATTACTTTTAACGAGATTACTAAAAATGCCGTTGCAGAGGCCTTAGAATCTCCACGTACCATCGATATGAACATGGTAGATGCTCAACAAGCACGCCGTGTGTTAGACCGCATTGTAGGTTATAAATTGAGTCCACTATTATGGAAAAAGGTTTGTAAGGGCCTCAGTGCAGGTCGTGTACAGTCCGTTGCTGTTCGTCTAATTTGTGAACGCGAACGAGAAATTCAAGCCTTTGTGCCACAAGAGTATTGGACTATTGAAGGCAATTTTGAAACGCCTAAAAAAGAGGCTTTCACAGCCGAATTGACTCATATTAAAGGTGAGAAAATCGATATTACTACTGAAAAAGATGCACAAGCCGTTGTCGATGCCATTGGCGGTGGCGATGCAGTAGTAACGAATGTGGAAAAACGCAAGCGCTCTCGTAAAGCGGCACCACCATTTACAACATCTACGTTGCAACAGGATGGTGTTCGTAAGTTGAACTTTGGTGCAAAGCGTACCATGATGATTGCTCAACATTTGTATGAAGGTTTAGAAATCGGTTCCTATGGTCATGTAGGTTTAATTACCTATATGCGTACAGACTCTACGCGTATTTCTAAAGAAATGCAGGCCATGGCTAAGGATTATATTCTTCGTAACTATGGTGAAGATTATTATCCATCTAAACCTAATATGTACGGTGCAAAAGGTTCAGCTCAAGATGCCCATGAAGCGATTCGTCCTACATCATTAGAGTTGACACCAAAAATGGTAGAGCCATTCTTGAGTCGTGATGAGCTTAAATTATATACATTGATTTGGAATCGTTTTATGGCGAGCCAAATGGCACCACAACAAAATGAATCCACTACCATTGAGTTAACTGTTCATGATGACTATACATTTAAAGCAACAGGCTCTCGTGTAATCTTCCCAGGTTTTAGTGCTGTTTATGAGGACGCAAAAAAAGAGGATGTTCCTCAATTGCCAGCGCTTAAGAAGAATGATGCTGCTCATACGGTAGAGGTTTTGCCTGAACAACATTTCACGCAACCACCTCCACGTTATTCCGAAGCGAGCCTCATCAAAACATTGGAAGAGCTCGGTATTGGTCGTCCAAGTACATATGCTCCAATTCTTGATACAATCGTAAGTCGTAACTATGTAGAGAATACGAATAAGCAATTCGTTCCGACAGAGTTAGGCTTTGTAGTGGTAGATTTCTTGATTGCGTACTTTGAAAAAATTATCAATACAGGTTTTACTCGTGATCTAGAAGAAGAACTCGATGCTATTGCATCTGGTAAGGATACATATCTAAAGGTATTGTCTGATTTCTATGAAGTATTTGCTAAAGAGCTAGAAGATGCGAGCGATGTAGATCGCATTGAAATTGCATCTATGGAAAGTGATGAAACGTGCGAACTCTGTCATAGTCCAATGGTATATAAATTTGGTCGCTATGGTAAGTTCCTTGCATGTTCTAACTTCCCAGAATGTAAAAACACTAAACCTATTACGGTAGGGACAGGTGTAACCTGCCCTAAATGTAAAGAAGGAGAAATCGTAGAACGTAAGTCTCGTCGAGGACGTTTGTTCTATGGTTGTAACCGTTACCCACAATGTGATTTCACATTATGGGATAAACCAACTCATGAATTCTGTGATACATGTGGTTCTATTATGGTTGAAAAGACATATAAAAATGGGACAACTAAGAAATTCTGTTCCAATGAAGCATGTCCAACTCGACCTCCAAAGAAAACTAGAAAGAAAAAGAGCGAAGCTAGTGAAGAAACTGTAAAAGAATCTAAAGAAACTAAAGAGTCTAAGAATTCTAAAAAATCTAGCAAAGCTAATGAGGAAACAACAGTTGAATAATAAAAATGTTATTGTTATTGGCGCAGGTCTAGCTGGCTCTGAGGCAGCTTGGCAACTTGCTAACCGTGGTATTCATGTAGACTTATATGAAATGCGCTCCCTGAAGAGTTCCCCTGCGCATCAAACAGATCAGTTTGCAGAGCTTGTATGTAGTAACTCCTTACGCGCTGGCAATATTGAAAATGCAGTAGGTCTTTTAAAAGAAGAGATGCGTCGTTTAGGCTCCATTATTATGGAATGTGCCGATGCGACTGCTGTTCCTGCCGGTGGGGCATTAGCCGTTGATCGTCATCTATTTAGTGAAATGGTGACTGAAAAGGTAAAAGGCCATCCTAATATTACAGTTCATCACGAAGAGGTAACCGAGATTCCTGCTGAAGGTACTGTTATTTTTGCTTCTGGTCCTCTTACATCTGAAGCATTAGGTGATAAGATTAAAGAATTAACTGGTAAGACAGGATTTTACTTCTACGATGCAGCAGCACCTATTGTTACAGCAGAATCTTTGAATTATGATAAAGTATTTGCCGCTTCCCGTTATGATAAGGGCGATGCAGATTATCTTAACTGTCCTATGACAGAGGAAGAATACAAAGCATTCTGGCATGAGCTTACAACGGCTGAAGCAGTACAACCAAAGGATTTTGAAAAAGAAATCTATTTTGAAGGTTGTATGCCGGTAGAAATTATGGCAAGCCGTGGTGAAGATACATTGCGCTATGGGCCTTTAAAACCAGTAGGTTTGGTGGATAAGCGTACCAATGAGGAGTCTTATGCAGTTGTTCAATTGCGTAAGGAAAATAAGGAAGGCACTATGTTTAACTTGGTAGGCTTCCAAACTCATTTAAAGTGGGGCGAACAAAAGCGTGTATTTGGCATGATTCCAGGCCTTGAAAATGCAGAATTTGTACGTTACGGCGTTATGCACCGTAATACGTATATCAACTCCCCTGAGTTGTTGAACCATGCATTCCAACTAAAAAAAGAACCGCGTTTATTCTTTGCGGGCCAAATGACAGGTGTAGAAGGGTATTTAGAATCTGCTGCCAGTGGTCTTATGGTAGGCTTACAAGTGGATCGTTATTTAGACGACCGTTCATTTATTGACTTCCCTAAAACTACAGCTATCGGTTCTCTTAGCCATTATGTTTCTAACTATGAAGGTTCCAACTTCCAACCTATGAATGTCAACTTTGGCATTATGGACCCATGGCCTCAAAAAATACGCAAGAAAAAAGAGAAAAAT
>NZ_DXLG01000081.1 GCF_019414865.1 Veillonella sp. | reverse complement strand
TAATATTCATAATTACATATAACTATTATACAATATTTTCCACATATTTAAAGGATTATATTAATTATGAAATCATAAAATACATTATTTGCTGTACATGAGAAAAACTCATATGTCTTTTATCGATGTACATCGAACTAGTTCTATATACTATATAATTAATCACCTAAGAAATGATTCATTAATCGGTTCAGTTGTTCTTGGTCATTGGCCCCCATCAACTCACGTGCAGAATGCATTGCCAATAATGGTAACCCCACATCCATGGTTCTCATCGGCAACATAGCAGATGAAATAGACCCTACAGTAGAGCCCCCTGGTATATCAGAACGATTTACATAAATTTGGTAGTTTGCCTCAGCTTCATCACACAAACCTTTAACGATGGCAATAGCTCTGGCATCACCGGCATAAGATTGGCTACATGCTATTTTTAGGGCTACCCCTTTATTAAGTGTAGGAATATTAGTGATATCGTTTTTCTCAGGATAATTTGGATGTAAACCATGGGCTACATCAGAGGAAACCATAAATCCTTTTGAAATGAAACTTTCCATCTCTTGATTGGAATATCCCAATGCATCATATACACGTTTAACAAGGTTTGGTAAAAGCATGCCTGCCCCACCCTGTTTTGTACGGCTTCCTACCTCTTCATTATCGAAGAGAATAGCACAGCGTACACCATTAGCATTATGTTTACGTGCTTGAATAATCCCTGAAAGGACACCAAAGCAAGATGTTAAATTATCAAGGCGAGGGGCGCTAATGAAATCACCTTCTGTGCCAAGTACACAGCCTTGTTCTGTTGGGTATAATGTCATTTCATAAGACAAAATTTCAGATGGATCACAATTTACCTCTTCAGCTATGAACGTAGTCCACTCATCATATTGAATGTCAGATTCTGGGAATAAACTTGGATTACTTCTATCAGTTAAAGATTTTGAAGAATTTTCCTTATTTTTACGATCCATCATTAATATAGGAAGCATTTCCTTTTGGCGATTTAATTTAACGCCATCATTAACGGAACGATTCATATGTATAGCTAAGTTTGGAACGATTGCGATAGGACGTTTTGTATCAACCAATACAGAGTCTACATCAAAAGCATTATCACCTTTTAATACGACTGTACCCGCAGCCCCTAAAGGACGATCAAGCCATGTATTTTCAATGAGACCACCGTACATTTCCACATTTAACTTGGTATAACCTTTTACTGATGTAATAGGATTTGGTTTAACCCGAATTGCAGGAAAGTCCGTATGCGCTGAAGCAATACGTAATGTGTGTTCTGGTTTCTTTCCTATATGAAAAGCAAACAAAGTAGTACCAAATACATTAACTACATAAGAACCAGAGTCTAATTGCCACTCATCATCTAAATTAAGTTCTGTGAAACCTGAATCCAATAACATTTGTAAACTTGTATCTACTGTATGATACGGAGATGTACAAGCACCAATATATTTCAATAACTGTTCATTATCAAATTTCATAGATTCCTCCTATGTAAAATAATGATGCTATTCGTATATTCACCATGAATAGTTCATTTACGTATAATTTTACAACATATACATTAATAATATATTAACTGCTCTTATTTTATCACAAAAAAGCCGCCCCAAGTGGGACGGCTTTTCGTATATTTTGTAACCACACTATAATCAAACTATGACATATATAGTTTTTAATGTATTACAAGTATATAAAATTCTGGATATCTGGTCTTACCACATACCGATTGCTTTCATCCATAAGGAACCAAGGCCCATAAAGATAATCAAGTTGATTACGGATGCGAAGAAACCTAGTTTCCACCATGTATTTTGAGGAACATAACCAGTATTGAAGATTACAGGAGATGGACCTGCAGCATAGTGAGTCAAAGACATACACAAGTTAGATGTGAATGCAATCATCAACAATGTCAACATTGGTGGTGCACCTGCAGAGATAGCAATTGCAGAGAATGCTACGAACATTGCAGAAATATGTGCAGTTAAAGATGCGAATACATAGTGGGAATATGTATTAATAAGTACAGCTATAACAAAGGCAATAATCCAAGATCCTTCTGGAATATAACCGCCTACAAGTACTGTTGCCCATTTGATGAAGCCCAATTTGGACAAGAAACCGGCAAAGCCCATTAATGTACCCATCCAAACTAATGTATCCCAAGCACCTTTTTCACTTTTAACATCGTCCCATACAAGAACACTTGTAGCAAGCAAAATAGAAATACCTAAGAATGCAACAGTTGTAGCATCAATTTTAGTAAATTGAGAAGTAGCCCATAAAACTAAAGCCAAAACAAATACGCCTAGCATAACCCATTCTTGGAAAGACATTTTACCAAGGCCTTTTAACTCTTCTTTAATCATTTGTTGTGCTTCGCGAGCATCTGTAATTTCAGGTGGATATACTTTGTAAATAAAGTACGGCATAATAAGCAATGCAATGATACCAGGCACGATGGCCGCCATAGCCCAATCACCCCATGTGATACCAATACCAAAAGATTGAAGCGCCAATGCTGCAACCAATGTGTTACCAGCCATGGATGTTTGGAACATAGCAGATGTAATTGTATTAACTTGATAAATAGATTGCATCAAGAAGGAACCAATTTTACGAGGACCATCTTGAGGTTCAGAACCGAACGCTTTTGCCAAGCTTGTAGTAATTGGCATGATAACACCACCTACACGAGCTGTATTAGATGGAGTTGCTGGAGCCAAAATTAAATCAGATAATGCTAATGCATAAGCCAAACGTAAGGAGCTACTACCAAAAGCAGCAATCAAATTATACGCAATACGTTTCCCCAAACCAGTTTTAATAAAGCCACGAGAGAATAAGAACGCACCTACGATTAACCAAATAGCAGAGTTAGCAAAACCAGAGATAGCTTCGCCGATTTTCAAAGTACCCGTCAAAGCCGCCACAGTAATTACAATGATAGATACGCCACCAATCGGTAATGGCTGAGTAATAAAGCCTACGATAGTAGCAACAAAGATGGCGAATAAATGCCAAGATTGAGGAGTTAACCCCTCTGGAGTCGGAATAAACCAAAGGCCTAACCCGAAGGCCGCTGGAATAATCCAGTTTAATAGTTTTTTCATACACATACCTCCTACATAGGAAAAAACCAAAATATATACCTGCTGAAATACCAAGGCATCGCAGAGTGAACAACCAACACAATCGTCCCTCTATGCTACGGTGTCTTTAGTATATATCAGTAGTATATGAAGTTAGAAATATATTTATATCTTCTTATGATAAATATAATATATTTCAAGATAAAAATATGTGAGAAAAAGCTGTGCATCACTAGGTATGCACAGCTTTCATTATCATATAAATCCTATTCTGGTAAAGATACGTTTTCTAAATTTGTTTTCTCAATAGCTTCAATATCACCTTTATCGCAAAGATTTGCAATAGTTGGATCAATTGGCAAACGATTCAACAATAATAGACCGTATTTTTGAAGGATTTCTTCAATGTGGCTTTCACCAAAGATTTGGTAATCCTTACCGTTATCTGGGCAATGGAAGTAAGAGTAGTTTTCCACGACACCAATAATAGGCACTTGCATTAAATCAGCCATCTTAACTGCTTTTTCAACAATCATGGATACCAAGTCTTGAGGAGATGTAACAATGATGATACCATCCAATTTCAAGGATTGGTAAACTGTAATCGCTACGTCACCTGTTCCTGGTGGCATATCAACGAATAAATAATCGATGTCTTTCCAAATTACATCTGTATAGAATTGTTTTACAACATTGCCTAAAATAGGACCACGCCATAAAACAGGATCTGTATCATTTTCCAAAAGGAGGTTAACAGACATAACGTCAATGCCACCTTTAGATTTTACAGGATACATACCAATTTCGTCAGCATATGCTTTTTCCTTGATACCAAACATTTTAGGAATAGAAGGACCTGTAATATCTGCATCGAGGATACCAACTTTGTAACCTTTACGCGCCATAGTAATAGCCATTAAGCTTGTAACGGAGGATTTACCTACGCCACCTTTACCGGATACTACGCCGATTACATGTTTAACAGAACTAAGCTCGTGTAAAGGAGCTGTAAGATCTTGAGGTTGTTGAGGAGCGCCGCCACCGCAACCAGAAGATTTAGATGGGCATCCGCCACAATCACTGCTGCTACCGCAACCCATAGTAAACACCTACTTTCTTTGAGGAACTACCTCACATCTATATGTAAAACTTTTTCTCTATATGGTAGATACAATGTATCTACTGTTACATTGTATCATGTCATATCAAACTTTATCAATATATTACTCGCCACAGAACTCTTTAGTTAAGGCACCAAGAGTTTCCATGCCCTTTGTGATTTCTTCTACTGTTGGTACTGTATAGCTTAAGCGGAATGCATGGCCTTCCCCTGCTCCATCAGCAGCAAAAGCACCACACTTAATGATTCCTACATTGCGATTCATACACGTTTCAAAGAATTCGTCACAATCTACATCCTCAGGCATCGTCATCCATGCGAACATACCACCTGTAGGCTGAGTTAACTTAACCTTAGAACTTGCATACTTATTGAATGCATTAAGCAAAGCATCACATTTAGTCTTATATACTTTACGTACATTTTCTAAGTGCGTATCATAGTCAATAGTATCAAGAACTTTTGCTACCACCTTTTGCGTAACTAATGGCATTTGACCAGCTGTATTATTCTTTAGAGCCTGGATAGCTTCGATTACCTTCTCTGGGCCAAATAGGAAACCTACACGTAAGCCTGCAGATAATGTCTTCGAATAAGACCCGGCATAAAGAACACGATTTTCAGTATCAAAAGATTTGAATGTTGGAATGTATTCACCAGCAAAACGAATTTCACCATATGGATCATCTTCATAGATGAATAAATCATATTTAGAAGCAATAGCGTAAATTTCTTTACGGCGTTCTAATGGCATTGTAATACCTGTAGGATTTTGGAAATTAGGAATTAGATAAATATATTTACCTTTACCAGACTGAGCTGCTTTTTCTAATTCACTAGGAATCATGCCGTACTCATCAGTCTTAATACCTACTGCTTTACCTCCCATGTTGCGTACAGAATTGATGGCACTTGTGAAAGTAAATTCATCCATATATACTTCGTCGCCAGGTTCCAATACAGTAATTGGTACAAGACCTAATAGTTGACCTGCACCATTAGAGATGATAAGGCCTTGACCTTCTGGATTCATCTTATGTGTTTTTACAAGACGATCTAATGTTAATTCCGCTAAACGTGCATCACCTTGCATTGGGCCGTATTGTAATAAACTCATTGGATTAGAATGAACGACTTCATCGAATGCCTTTTCAATGATTTCTACAGGAATCGCTTCTGGTGCTGGGTTGCCAATACCAAAGCTAATAAAGCCTTCTACGCCAACACCACGTTCAAATACTTCGCGAATGAAATTTGGACCTTTTAAAGTTACACGTTCAGGAAGAGAAAAACTCATACAATCGCCTCTTTCATATATACTAAGTTAAAAATATTACTACATAAAAAAATTACGCATTAGGATCATGTTCTTGTTCTGCATTCTTCTTATTAATATAGCTCTTATATACTTTCCAAAGAATGAAGTATACAACACCTGCAACAAGAACAATAATTCCTAATCGGCCCATATTCTCTTGGAAGTTTACAATATCTGTACCAATGGCAACTTCAAGAGCTGTAGATGGAAACTTACCGATTAAATTTGCTAAGATATAATCTCTCGGTTTAATTTTACTAATAGCACCTAATGCTGTAATAACACCAGATGGAAAATATGGTAAGGATCGTGCAAATAGCATAACCACAAAACCATTTTTACCAGAGAAATCATCTACTTTCATCAATACCGTACTCTTAGCAATAAGCTTATCCGCCGTATCACGCAAGAAGTAACGCATAATGTAAAAGCTAATGACTACACCGATTGTTTCTGCAAGCCAAGAAATAATAATACCTGGCCACATACCGAATACTAATCCATTTGCTGTAGATATAAAGATAGATGGTAAGAACCCAACAGCATTAACAAAAATATCGAGAAGCATACTTACAACCATGGCCATAGGACCAAAGCCTTGGATATACTCTGCTATTTCATCCATAGATCCACTCGTTGCTAAATGCCACATAGTTGGATAAAATGTAGGATCTACTATATTGATGGCAATTAATAGAATGACAAAACCAATGCCTGCTATTAACTGTACCCAACCTTCACCAGAAGGCTTTAATTTTCTTGTACTCATATATACCTCGTTTTATAAAAACTAGTTCCATTATATCACGGATTCTATAGGACTGTTATATATAGTTCCCCTTCTTTAATTCTATTCTAATTAGCAATCTTTCTATATTCGATAATTAGCCTATATATTCCATTTTTTCAATTACTACCAGTTAAAAATAATTACTTTTAACTGGTAGTATCTATAAATATGTATTATTACATTAGCATAAAAATTATAGAAAGATGTATAATATCATTATAACGAGAATTTTCTTAATGAAAGAAGGTATATTATGGTATCAGCAGGTCAAACAGCTACGGCGACTGTAACAGTTACAGAATCCAATATTGCTAAAACAATGAAATCTGGTTCTTTAGAGGTCTTTGCTACACCAGCTATGTGTGCATTAATGGAAGAAGCAGCACAAGCAGCAGTACAACCATATTTAGAAGATGGTGAAGGCACTGTCGGTATTGCTTTATCCATTACCCATGAAGCCCCTACTCCACTTGGTGCAACAGTAACCGCTAAAGCTACAGTTAGCGCTGTAGAGGGACGTAAAATCACTTTTGACATCGAAGCATCTGATGGCGTTGGTATCATTGGTCGAGGAACTCATGAAAGATTTGTAATTAATAACGAAAAATTCATGGCTAAAGTAGTAAGTAGAGCAAAATCTAACTAATAGTTTACTTTTTACCAATAGATTTATAACTAATAAATTTATTGCTAATAGATTTATTGCTAATATCTTACTTTATTAAAATAATAAAATACATAGAAAAAACGGCATCCATCAAATG